>JALQUY010000084.1 GCA_023260615.1 Schleiferiaceae bacterium | reverse complement strand
AGAAGTAGCTTTTGTTTTCCATTGTCCTACTTTAGGCTGTGATTGAGTTTCAGGAATACCACAATTGTCTTTGGCTAGGCAATCAGTTAATTTAGAAGTTAATTGAAAATGAGATCCGTCAAACTCTAATCCGAATTTGCCAATGCTGTCTTTCATTTGGTATTCGACTTCGATTTCTAAATCAGGAATACCCAATGTTTTTTCTGATAATTCGATAATGTTAATTAGTTTTTCGGGCTGCAAGCGATGGTCGTAATCGTTAGCTTCCCATAATTGAAAATTAGCCACTTCTTCTGTTCGAACTGTGCCGCCACAGTCGATGAAATGTTTGGTCACTTTGCCTACTTCTGTCACATGAAAGTGAGGCGCTACGAGTTCGCCATTTGGCAATTGAAATGCAATAGTAGCTGCTTTTTTTAATTCGGATTTAATTGCTGAAAGTGTCATAATTTTATAATTTTAGTTTAACAACATTCTTTCTTAGTAAGATACGCATTAATATTTTGAAAAAAGCCTTTTAATTTGTTAAAACCTTCTTCGTTAATACAATAGCAAATGGAAGTACCTTCTATATTTCCTTTGATTAGACCTGCGTTTTTCAATTCTTTTAGATGTTGCGAAACGGTAGGCTGGGCGAGAGGTAATTCATTGACGATATCGCCACAAATACAAGAATCTGTTTTTAAAAGGTATTCGATTATTGCAATTCGCGCTGGATGTCCTATGGCTTTGGCTAAAATAGCCAATTCAATTTGCTCTGCTGTAAATCCTTCTGTTTTAGTAATTCCCATTTGTTATATTATTATATTGCAATATTACGATAAATAATTTAAAATTTATTGATTTAATTTTTTGTATACTTGTTGAAGTAATAATCACCAAATCTTTTTAAAATGAAAAAAATTATTTTTTGTAGTTTTCTATTAGTTTCAATAGGATCACTTGCGCAAGCTTACAAGTATAAAATTGTTACCACTATCGAATCTGTTGTCCCAGGGGGAGTTGGTCGTTCTAGAATTATTGAAAATGGAGCTGAAGTAGATTATACACAATTCACAACAGTTAGGACTAAGGATGGTAAGGACAAAACGGATAAGGATCGAAGTGATGTTAAAATTGACGATCTTAAAGAGTCGACTTTGGTTAACTTTTTTAGTTTAGTTGGGATTAATTTTCAAAATATTGCTTCAAATGATGCAATGGTAACTTCTTTATTAAACAAATATAGTAGTGAAGGTTGGGAATTAATCAATATTGTTAGTGGTGTTGAAAGTGATGCTGGAAAAGGCGACGGAGATGGAATATTTATCACTCGTTTTTATTTCAGGATGAAATAAAATTTATTTATAAATAAATAAAACCCTTAACTATTTATGGTTAAGGGTTTTATATTTTGTAGCGAAGGGGGGAATCGAACCCCCGACCTCAGGGTTATGAATCCTGCGCTCTAACCATCTGAGCTACCTCGCCGTGAGAGGCGGCAAAAATAGGGCAAGAGAGGCATTTGGGCAATTGCAAAGATGAATTTTGTAAAGATGGCAAGTTTGGCCCAAAATGGGTTTTGCAGTTTGCAATGAAGGCCTATATTGCGGCTCAAACGCTTTGTTTCCACCATGTCCGATCGCAAGAAAATTGTCCTTGAATTCCCAGTCCGCAGTTCGGCGGCTATGTTGTACAACTTCCTGTCCACACCCAGTGGATTGGCAGAGTGGTTTTGCGATGATGTGAATTCGCGTGGGGACAAGTACACCTTCATGTGGGGGGATTCGGAGGAAATCGCCTTTTTGGTCCGAAAAAAACAAAGCCAGTTCATTCAATACAAATGGGAGCACGACGAGAGCGATGAAAAATTCTCCTTTGAATTCCGCATTGAAGTAGACGAACTAACGGGCGACGGTATGTTAACCGTTACCGACCACGTGGAGCCCGAAGAGGAGCAAGAAATGCGTCTCCTGTGGCAAAGCCAAATCACCACCTTGCTTCGCACGATTGGTTCCTAAGCAGGTGCCATGAATAAAACTTACACCCATACGTTTTTTCTGTTTTGGGCTCTTTTGGGCTTGATGTATGTATTGGTGGGTTCTCACGCCTTCATGCACAGCATTCAGGACGATCGATGGCTATGGGCGGACCCCCTTTTCCAGCTGTGGACCCGGCTAGGCGAAGGCTGGCTCATGCCATTGGCGTTTTTCGCCTTGTGGAGGGTGCATTCAGATACCCACAAACGGATGGCTGCCCTAAAGGCACTTGGCGCAACGGTTCTACTGGCCATCGTGCTTCCCCAAGGCATGAAGTGGGTGTTTTCAGACAGTCCACGTCCCTGGACCGTTTTCCCAACGGTGCATGAGCTTCCGGGGTTGGTGAAGAGCTTTTATAAGAGTTTCCCTTCCGGACATACCGCTTTTGGCGTGGCCTGGACGGCGGCATGGGCCACGTTAGCGCCTAAGAAGTACCAATTTCCACTGGCGATGGCGGTGGTAGCTCTGGGCGTAGGATTTAGCCGAATTCACTTGCACATGCATTGGCTACACGATGTCATCGCGGGCGGCCTTTTGGGTCTGGGATGCGCGTATGTGGGCATTCGGTGGTCAGGATTTACCGAAACACACTAATTTCACTTTATGAAACTACTCGAAAACAAAGTGGCGCTTGTCACGGGCGCTTCCAAGGGAATTGGACGCGCGATCGCTCAGCGATTCATCGAAGAAGGCGCCAAAGTAGCCTTCACCTATTTGTCCAGCGTGGAAAAAGGCCAAGCGCTCGAAGCTGAGCTCATCGCGTTGGGCGGCGAGGCGAAGGGATTTCGTTCGGACGCGTCCAGCGGCGAACAGGCGGAAAAACTCATCAACGACATCGTTGAGCACTTTGGCCAAATCGACATCATCGTCAACAACGCCGGCATCACGCGCGACACCCTTATGCTGCGCATGACCGAGGAAGATTTTGACAGCGTGATCAGCACCAACTTGAAGTCGGTTTTCAACACGACGAAGCACGCACAACGCTACATGATCAAACAGCGCAGCGGCAGCATCATCAATATTTCTTCCATCGTGGGCATCAAAGGCAATGCGGGTCAATCCAACTATGCAGCTTCCAAGGCGGGCATCATCGGCTTTACCAAGTCCGTGGCGCTCGAACTGGGTTCGCGCGGTGTTCGATGCAATGCGGTGGCTCCTGGCTTTATCGAGACCGAAATGACCGGTGTACTGGACGAAAAAGTGGTGCAAACGTGGCGCGACGCTATCCCCTTGAAGCGCGGCGGTCAGCCTGAGGATGTAGCCAATGCCTGCGTATTCTTGGCGAGCGATCTGGCGGCTTACGTCTCTGGACAAGTCTTGCAAGTGGACGGAGGCTTGTTGACCTGATTCGTCCTTGTGACCATTAAAAAAGCGCAGCGAGAGCTGCGCTTTTCTTTTTTGGTGTCGGCTGTGTTTTTTAGGCCGCGGCTGATTTGGGCTGTATGCGCAAGGTGGCCAAAGCCGCCAAGAGGAGCAGCATGCCCGCAAACAGAATGGCCTGTCCAGGGTGGTTGCCCAAGAAGTGCTTGGCGATGTAGCCAAAACTCAAGGTTTGGATGATCATGGGGATCACGATCATCATGTTCAAGATGCCCATGTAGACGCCGTAGCGCTCTTTAGGAATGTCGTTCACCACGAGGAGGTAGGGCACGCCCATCATGCTGGCCCAGGCCACCCCAAAGCCCGCCATGGGGGCGAAGAGGAGGTAGGCGTTGTGGATGAAGGGAAAAGCAAGAAGGCCTGCGCCTGCGAGGGCCAAACAGAAAGCATGGAGGCGTTGTGGGCCAAAGCGCTTTGCCCATCCGACGAGGGCAAAAGCACTCAAAAAGGTCACGATGTTGTACCAGCCATTGACCAGGCCGGTCCAGCCGACGGCTTCTTGGTAGGCTTCGGGTTGGCCCATGGGGGTGGCATTCCAAACGGAGAGGGCGATGGACTTGGCAGCGTTTTGCCAGTAAACGAAGAGGGCATACCACTGGAAGAGGTAGACGAGGGCCAATTGCCACATGACTTTGGGCATGTGCAGGATGGCATCGACGATTTCCATGTTTTGGGCGAAGAGGATGCGGAGCTGGGTTTTGCGTTCGGCCCATGCGAGCACTTTGTGCAGCAAGCGACGGTCAAAGAGCAAGAACGGGAGGAGGGCGATGCAGACCGCAAAGACGATCAACGTGGTGAGGATGGAGAGGAAGAATTGAACGACGGGGTGCGGCAGGCCTTCATTGTGCGCCCGAATGGCCGCGATTTCTTCCTCGCTAGGCGGAATTTCAGGAGTTTTGCGCATGCTGTACCAGACCGAACCTATACTGCAAATGGTACCCAGAAAGAAGCTGGCGTAGACCCAGATAGGCAAGCTGCCATAGGTGCCAGGAATGTACTTCTGGAATACAAAGAGCGACACGTTGGCCAAGGTGATGCCCAATCCTGTGAAGAAGCTCTGGGAGAGGTAGCCCGTGCCGTATTGTTCCTCTGGGAGTTTGTCGGCTATAAAGGCCCGGTAGGGCTCCATAGCGGTGTTGTTGGCCGCATCGAGCACCCAAAGCAATCCCGCAGCCATCCACAAGGTGGAGCTAAAGGGGTAAATCAGGAGCGTCAAGCTGCACAGCAAGGCCCCGATAAAGAAGAAGGGCTTACGACGACCAAAGCGAGGGGACCAGGTCTTGTCGCTCAGGGCGCCAATGATGGGTTGGATGAGCAATCCCGTCATGGGACCTGCCAAATTCAGGATGGGCAGCTCGTCCGGGGCAGCTCCCAGCATGTCGTAGATGGGGTTAACTGCACTTTGCTGTAAGCCAAAGGAGTATTGGATTCCGAAGAATCCGACGTTCATGTTGATGATTTGGGAGAACGAGAGGGTAGGTTTTGCCATGCGTGGGTGGGCTAAAGGTGCATCACGGGTCTGTGAATTTCTGCATTTTTTCCGTGCCCACGACGCGCGGAATGAAAAAGGGCGGCCCTGCTGGGCCGCCCTTCCATCTTTTTTCTTTTCCGGGATTATTCCGCGGTAGGAGCTACCAGATTGGCCGCCAAGAATTCGCGAAGTGCATTGGGCTCTAGGTTGCGTGCCACGATGGTTTGGTCCGGGCCGATCAGTACGTTCTGTGGGATGGCACGGATGGAGTAGGCCTTGGAGGCGGAGTTGTTCCAGCCTTTGAGGTCCGTCATCTGAGGCCACGTAAGACCGTCTTCTTTGATGGCGCCCATCCACTTGCCGTAGTCGTCGTCAAAAGCGACCCCTACAATCTGGAAACCAGCGGCGTGGTAGTCTGCGTAAACCTGAACCAAGGCAGGGTTCTGCGCGCGGCAAGGTCCACACCAAGAAGCCCAGAAGTCTACCAAGGTGTAGCCTTGGCCCAAAAGGCTCACCAAGTTCACATCGGTGCCTAGGGTGTCTTTTTGGTTCAGGTCGAGTACAGGTTGGCCGATAGCCACGCGCTTCAACGCCGTGACGCGCTCCTGGAGCACTTTGACGTCGTTAGAACCGTAGGCATCTTCGGGAACGCCCATCAGGACGCTGTCGAGCACCTCCACTTCCTCCATGTACATGTAGCGGTTGGCGATCAAAGCGCCTAAGGCACCGTTCTCCATGGCGAATTTCTTGTTCTCCTTTTGGAGCTTGTCGTATTCTGCCTGAAGGTGGTTGCTGATGGAGTCTACTGTAGCTGTATCGCCCATGGCCTCAGCCGCTTGCAACGTTTCATTGAAAGAGCGCGCGTAGTCGCTAAAGGCGGTCTGCTTGTCGTTGAAGGTGTTAAATGCCGTCATTTCTTCTGTGCCTTCCAAGCGGCCTGTGAAGGGTACCTCGCTCGCATCGCCCGTCAGGGTCAGCGTGCCACGGTAGCCCCATCCGGCGATGGGTTGGGGAAGGCCCGCAATGCGCACATAAAAGGATGTGGGGCCTGCAGGGGCAAATGACAAGGTGCCTTTGCCGTTCTCTAAAACGATAGAATCCGCCGCGTACCAGTCAGCAGTGTCGCGAACCATAATGGTCGCCCAGCCTTCCTCTTCGGAAGGGTTGAAGTTCTCCAGGGCAATCTCAATTTTGAGGTCGCTGGGTTGACAGGCTACCATGAGCGCTAAGGCTCCAGAAGCCAAAAGGAATTTGAATGCTTTCATGCCGCGAAGATATATCTTTACGGGATGCGCAAATACACCTCAATTTTTACAGTGACCGCCTTGACGGCACTCAGTTTTAATGGGTTAGGGCAGGGAATGTGGTTCCCAGAAGATGCTGCTGCTCAATACGATAAAATGAAAGCCATGGGCATGAAGATGTCCTGGAGCGATATCTATTCAGAAGGAGGTTCCGGTAGCCTTAACGATGTCGTGGTTCACTTTGGCGGCTTTTGTACGGGTGAAGTGATTTCCAGCCAAGGCTTGGTACTCACCAATCACCATTGTGGGTTTGATGCGATTCAATCGCATAGTTCCCTGGAAAACAACTATTTGAAGGATGGTTTTTGGGCCGAAACCTTCGCTGACGAAAAGCCTAATCCCGGACTCTATGTGGATTTCATTGTAAAAATGGAGAACGTGAGTCTGGATGTATTTCCACTGATCGCGCAAGGCAAGAGCGAACGCGAAGCCATCGCTGAGGTTCTCGAAGTTAAAATGGCGAACTACCCCTCTAAAGACGGCTACATGGGTCATATTGATGCCACGTACGCGGGCAACGAGTACGAACTCACCATTGCACGCCGCTATTCCGACGTTCGTCTTGTTGGAGCTCCACCCAGTGCGGTGGGTAAGTACGGGGCGGATACGGACAACTGGGTCTTCCCACGTCACACGGGGGACTTCTCCATGTTCCGAATCTACACGGCCCCTGACGGTAGTCCTGCGGAATACAGCGCAGACAACGTCCCCATGCAGGTGAAAAAGCCTTTGGTGGTTAGCCTAAAAGGAAGCGAAGAGGGCGATTTCTCCATGATTTATGGCTTCCCCGGCCGTACCACCAGCTACTTGCCCGTGTCCGAAGTGGCTCAGCAGTTGGATGTGATGCTTCCTGTCCGCGTAGCCATGCGGGATTTAGTTCTTAGCACTTGGGACAGCGCCATGCGTGTGGATCCTGCGGTTAAAATTCAATACGCGTCCAAATACGCCTCCGTCTCAAAC
>JALQUY010000083.1 GCA_023260615.1 Schleiferiaceae bacterium | reverse complement strand
AACACCGCGCGCCAATATGCCCAAGGCATCCTGGAAGGCATGGGCTTTGATTCGATTACCGTGGCGCCCTACATGGGCAAAGACAGCCTCGAACCCTTCGCCCTCCCCGGCAAATGGGGCATTGCTTTGGGCCTCACGAGCAATCCGGGCGCCAACGACTTTCAACTGCAGCCCATGGCGGATGGCCGTCCGCTCTACGCCCACGTCTTGGACGCCTACCGCGCCTGGATGTCGCCTGAGCAATGGATGGTCGTCGTGGGCGCGACGCGCCCCGAAGGCCTCGCCTCCGTCCGCACCCAGCTCCCCGAGCACTTCTTCCTCGTCCCCGGCGTCGGCGCCCAAGGCGGCACCGTCGAAGACGTGATGCAGGCAGGAGCGATTGCCGGTGAGGTAGGTCTGCTGATCAATTCCTCGCGCGGCATTTTGTACGCGAGTTCGGGCGAGGACTTTGCGGAAGCTGCCGCCGCGGAAGCCAAGCGCTTAGTGGACGAAATGAAACTGCATTGGCCCGCATGAACAAAAAGCGCGTTTTAATCACTGGTGCAAATGGCCTTTTGGGTCAATCGCTGCTCCACGCCAACCAGGGTCGGTTCACGCTCTGCGCGACAGGACGCGGCGAGGTGCGTGGCGACCTGAAAGGCGCGGACTACCAGGTGCTCGACACCACGTCTCCGGAGGATTACGCCAGAGTGTTTGAGTCCTTCCAGCCTGACGTGGTCATACACGGCGCCGCCATGACCCAGGTGGACGATTGCGAACTGCAGCCTGCGCTTTGCCAGTCTTTGAATGTGGACGCCACGGCGGCTTGTATTGCGGCCTGTGAGCGGGTAGGGGCACACCTCATTTTTATTAGCACGGATTTCATTTTTGACGGAGCAGCCGGACCTTACGCCGAAGAGGCAGCCGCCGCGCCCCTCAGCGTCTATGGCCAATCGAAGGCGGATGCAGAGGAGTTGGTCAAGCAGGCGAACTGCCCTTGGACGATTGCCCGAACGGTGCTCGTCATCGGCTACGTGCCGGGGCTAAGCCGAAGCAACATCATTTTGTGGGCCCGCGGCGCCCTGAGCCGAGGAGAACGCATTCGGGTCGTCGACGACCAAGTGCGAAGCCCAACCTGGTCCATGGATTTGGCCGAAGGCTGCCTCCTCATTGCCGAAAAGGCAGCTACAGGTATCTACCATTTATCCGGTCCCGACACCATGAGCATCTTGGAGTTGGTTCAGCAGGTGGCTGCCCATGGGGGCTACGACGCCACCTTGATCGATCGCGTGAGCAGCGACACCTTGGGTCAGCCCGCCAAACGCCCGCCCATTACGGGTTTTGATATTTCCAAAGCGCAAAAAGATTTAGGCTATTCCCCCCACAGCTTCGCTGAGGTCTTGGATGTGATTCCCTATATTTGAGGGATATCCCTAAAACATGAGTTCAGAAACACAGTCATGGGGTTCCCGAGTGGGCCTCATTCTCGCTATGGCCGGTAACGCGGTCGGTCTCGGCAACTTCTTACGCTTCCCCGTCCAAGCTGTTCAGAACGGCGGCGGAACGTTCATTATCCCGTATTTGGTTTGCTTCCTTTTGATGGGCATTCCTTTGTTGTGGATTGAATGGTCCAGCGGTCGCTACGGCGGCAAGGCAGGCAACCACTCTACGCCGTTCATTTTGGGCTCCATGGGCCGCCGGAAATTCTGGCGCTACTTTGGGGTCTTTGGCATTTACACCAATATCGCCGTCGCTGCGTATTACTGCTACATCGAGAGTTGGACCCTTTCCTATGTTTTCCATTCTTTGGGCCAAACCTTTACCGGCATGGATCAGGTAGAAGTTTCCAACTTCTTCAATACCTACGTTAACATTTCCGAAAGCACCCTGGGCATTCCCTTTGAAGCGGTGGTCTTCTACATCCTCTGTCTGGCGCTTAATACGTGGATTCTATCGCGTGGCTTAAAAGGCGGCGTAGAGAAGGTGGCCAAAATTGGCATGCCCATGCTTATCATCTTCGGGGTATTCTTAGCCATCCGCGCACTCACCTTAGGAACGTCTGGCGCACCGGAAGGCTGTCTCGACTGCGACTCCACGCTAGGTCTGAACTTCCTGTGGGAACCTCAGTTTGATTCCCTATTGGACTTTAAAGTTTGGTTAGCTGCAGCGGGCCAAATCTTCTTCACCCTCTCCGTGGGTATGGGAACGATTCACTGCTACGCCGCTTACGTAAAGCCCAAAGACGACATTGCGCTCAACGCGATGTCCGCCGGCTGGATGAATGGCTTTGTGGAGATCGTGCTCGGTGCCTCCATTGTGATTCCCATCGCCGTGGGCTACCTCGGCTTGGATTGGGTGAAGGAAAATGCTGGCTTCTCGATGGCCTTCCAAACCATGCCCTACCTCTTTGGCAAATGGGGTGTCGCCCTGGGCACGCTTGCGGGGGTCATGTGGTTTGGTCTGCTCTTCTTTGCAGGCATTACAAGTTCGCTCGCTATGGGCACACCCTGGATGGGCTTCATGCAAGACGAGTTTGGCTACAGTGTAAAAAAATCGGCGCTGACCTTTGGCTTGATAACCCTCGTCATGGGATTGCCGACCGTGTTCTTCTTCAACGAAGGGGTGTTTGACCAATACGACTATTGGGGTGCCACGGTGGGCATCGTCATCTTCGCTTTGGCCGAATCGATTCTATTCTCGTGGATCTTCGGCATCGACCGGGGCTGGGATGAGATCAATTCAGGTTCGGACATTACTCTCCCCAAAATTTACAAGCCCATTATCAAGTACGTGACTCCGACCATTTTGTTGGTGATTTTTATTGGCAGCTTAGTTACCCCCAAAGACAACGACTACGCGAGCGCCTTTAAAAATGGCTGGGAATTGGACGAAGGGTCCATCATTGGCCGCGCCATGAACATGAGCCGCCCCTTCAACCGGGAATCCTTCGCAGACCACTACGAAGCCCAGGTGGACGGCGTGGTAGAGCTCCAGCAGCAGGACGGAAGCTTTGCAGTCATTGTGCACCAAACGGAAGCCCCTGAAGAAGTGGCTGCCATGTACGTCTTCACGGAGGAGGATCAAGCACCGCTCGTTCAGTCCGGCGAAGTGATCACAGCGGGTCAGCCCATTGCCTCGGGTAGCTTTGTCAACGACATCCTCTACATCCACATTGCGCGCGGCATGCTCCTAGCGCTCTTCGTATTCATCAGCGTCTTGGTATGGCGCGCTTCTAAGAACCAAACACACGCAGCAGAATGACAGACTCCGCCTTTTGGATGATGCTGATCACGCAAGTGACCGTGACGGCCATCACCGCTTTCTTCTTTGTGAAAGTGCTTCGAACACCTCCAAAGTCCGAACCGGATTCCTACGACGACAACGATCCTCAATGAGGCGCGGTGAGCGAATCGTAACACTTCTTTGGGCGGGGATTTTCCTCGCCCTTTTTTATGCAAACATTTACGAACGGCAAGCGCCCCCTTTTGTGCCCTGGGACCGTTGGGAAGTCTTAGAAGAGGAGGGGAGGGGTGGCCAAGAGCGGCCAACTACCGCCCATCTATCGGAAGCGTATGTGCCGAAACGCTATCCCGCCGTGGAGCGATTTAGCGGTGCTGTGGGGACCGATACCGTAGGGTCCGGTTGGCTTCAACGGACGGGGCATTGGCCCGAATGGAAAGCCCTTCGCCTCGTGGAACTTCGAAGCAAATGGGGCGGCATCGATTCCATGCTGGCAGAGCGAGAGGGCTGGGACCGTGCGGAGTGGACCTGGCGCTGGTCGCCTCCCGAACCCATGGATCTGAATTTGGTATCCGAGGAGGCCTTGTTTGCCCATCCCTTGTGGCGGGCTGGTCAGGTGAGGGCAGTTCAGCGGTTTCGGTCGCGCGTTCGGCCCATCAGAAATTGGGAAGAGGTCTATCGGCTGGCAGACTTTGATTCGGTCCAAAAAGTCACACTTCCCCATTACTTTAAAATAAATCGACTGGGAGAAGGGGGCGAGCTTTGATTTTTGTTTTACATTTGCCGACCTAAAGAAAGGAGGTTAGACGACTATGTTAGTAATTCAAGTTAAAGAAGGAGAAGGCATCGATCGCGCGCTCAAGCGCTACAAGCGAAAGTTCGATCGCACGCAGACCATGCGCCAATTGCGCAAGCGCCAGCAATTCACCAAGCCTTCCGTAACGCGCCGCGAGGAGTTCATCAAGGCTGCGTACGTTCAAACGCTACGTATTAAGGACGCGGAATAAGCCCCGCCAGGAATTTCGCCACGCGCGAGTTCTGTCCTTTTCATCTTGCCCCGGGAAGTTCTATCTTCTCGGGGCTTTTTTTGTGTCTTCAAGTATGCTTGATTCCTACCGCGACTACCTGGCTTTGGAGCGCCGGCTTTCACCGGCGACTGTGACCGCCTATGTCAAAGACGTGGCGCAGTGGACGGCCTTTTTGGAATGGGAGATTGGAATCACAGACGCGCAAGAAGCGACCCGAGGTCATGTGCGCAACTGGGTGGCTCATTTGGTGGACTGCGGCGTGGAACACCGTTCGGTGAACCGAAAGCTCTCCACGCTCCGTTCCTTTTACCGTTTTTTGGAGCAAGTCACCGGGGTGTCGCATCATCCTGCCGTGGGCATACCTGCCTTGAAGGAAAAGAAACGTTTAGTTCGGGCGTTGCGCCGGGAGGAAATGGACGTCTTACTCGACCCCGCTATGTACGCCGACGCTGAACATCCCGAGCGAGACCGCTTCCTCGTGCTCACCCTGTATGCCTTTGGGCTGCGTCGTGCCGAGTTAATTGGTTTGAAGCATGGGGATGTGTCCCTGTCCGACGGAACGCTACGCGTCCTTGGCAAGCGCAACAAAGAGCGTATTCTCCCCATTCTTCCCATTTGGGCAGAGACCTACCAAAACTTTTGCCACCTGGAGGGCCAGCGCTTGGATGGCCCCATTTTTTTACACCACGGGTCCGAAAGCATGCCTCCAAGGCTTGTTTATACGATTGTTCATGCGTACCTTCAAAGGGCTAGCAACAGTGAATCGAAGAGTCCGCACGTGCTGCGCCACACCTTCGCTACGCATTTGCTAGACATGGGAGCAGATCTTTCTGCGATTCGCAGCCTCTTGGGGCACGCGAATTTGTCGGCCACGCAGATCTACACGCATGCTTCCATGGAGCAATTGAAGCGTGTCTATCATCAATCGCATCCCAAAGGCCGATAGGGTGCATAAAAACCCTTGTGCTATGAACGTAGCTGTCCATTCTGTACACTTCAAAGCCAGCAGCCGCTTGTTGGACTATGTGCAAACCAAAGTTGAAACGGTCGCTAAAGTGTCTGATCGTGTGAACAAGGCCACGGTTTTTTTGCGTCTAGACAACAATCACCTCCATGAAAACAAAATTGCGGAGGTCTGTATACACTTGCCAGGCCGTGAGGTCGTCGTCAAGAAAGAGGCGAAAACATTTGAAAAATCCATAGCACTGGCCATGGAAACCCTCCGTCGAATCGTCAAGCGAAACAAGGGAAAACATCTTTCTTTTAAAAAGCGCTAAACAGCGCTTGCAGACATCCTTTTATTTTCTACATTTGCAGTCCGTTTGAAAACAGCGGGAAAGCTGCCATGCAGCAACGTTCTTTCTTGACGCACTGCTAAGGACCGTTTGGACCTGTATTATGCCAGCATAGCTCAGTTGGTAGAGCTACTGATTTGTAATCAGTAGGTCGGGGGTTCGAGTCCCTCTGCTGGCTCGAAGCAGTCTCTAGACGTGTGTCAAATTTTAAGGGCAAAAATGGGAGTGTCGCATAGTGGCTATTGCAGCAGACTGTAAATCTGTCGTCGGAAGACATCGGTGGTTCGAGTCCATCCACTCCCACTCGCATTTTGCGGAAGTAGCTCAGTTGGTAGAGCATCAGCCTTCCAAGCTGAGGGTCGCGGGTTCGAACCCCGTCTTCCGCTCATAATACATCAGCCGATGTAGCTCAGGGGTAGAGCGTTTCCTTGGTAAGGAAAAGGTCAGGGGTTCAATTCCCCTCATTGGCTCACTTAACGACTTCTTTCTTTGGGTTCAATCACTTAATCTTTAAAAAAATGGCAAAGGAGAATTTCGTGCGGAACAAACCGCACTTGAATATCGGTACCATTGGTCACGTTGACCACGGTAAAACGACCTTGACGGCCGCTATCACTACGGTATTGGCTAACGCAGGTCTTTCTAAGGCGCGTAGCTTCGATTCAATCGACGCAGCTCCTGAGGAAAAAGAGCGTGGTATCACGATCAACACGGCTCACGTTGAGTACGAGACGGCTAACCGTCACTACGCACACGTGGACTGCCCTGGTCACGCTGACTACGTTAAAAACATGGTAACGGGTGCTGCCCAGATGGACGGCGCGATCTTGGTAGTAGCTTCTACCGACGGACCTATGCCCCAGACGCGTGAGCACATCCTTTTGGCTCGCCAGGTTGGTGTACCCCGTATCGTTGTGTTCATGAACAAAGTGGACATGGTTGACGACGCCGAATTGCTCGAGCTCGTTGAAATGGAAATCCGTGACTTGTTGAGCTTCTACAAGTACGACGGCGACAACACTCCCGTTATCCAAGGTTCTGCTTTGGGTGGTTTGAACGGTGAGCAGAAGTGGGTAGACACCATCATGGAGTTGATGAACTCTGTAGATGCGTGGATCGAAGAGCCCCTCCGCGAAGTTGACAAGCCTTTCTTGATGCCTATCGAAGACGTGTTCACGATCACCGGTCGTGGTACCGTTGCTACGGGCCGTATTGAGACGGGTGTTGCTTTGACCGGTGACGCTGTTGACATCATCGGTTTCGGTGACGAAAAATTGACCTCTACCATCACGGGTGTAGAGATGTTCCGCAAGATCTTGGATCGTGGCGAAGCAGGTGACAACGTTGGTCTCTTGTTGCGCGGTGTGGACAAAGGCGATATCCGCCGCGGTATGGTTATCTGTAAGCCCGGCTCACAGAAGCCTGCCAGCAAGTTCAAGGCTGAGGTGTACATTTTGAAGAAAGAAGAAGGCGGTCGCCACACTCCTTTCCACAACAAGTACCGTCCCCAGTTCTACTTGCGTACGACAGACGTTACTGGTGAAATCATGCTGCCCGCTGGTGTAGAGATGGTTATGCCCGGTGACAACTTGTCTATCGACGTTAACTTGATCGCTCCTGTTGCAGTAAGCAAGGGTCTCCGCTTCGCTATCCGTGAAGGTGGTCGTA
>JALQUY010000082.1 GCA_023260615.1 Schleiferiaceae bacterium | reverse complement strand
ATCGTGACGCGTTACGTAGTGCTCGCAGTCCAAGACCGTGAATACGGGCTGTGCTCCAGAAGGGTGCGTCAGAAAGTCTTCCGGGCTTACTTCCTCAAAGCCGCCGGCGAGGAGCATTTCTTTGGCCCCCTGGCCCACACGGCCCGTGCCGGTGAGGACGACTTTCCAGGATCCTTTGGGATGAGCGTTCAAGTGCGCTTTGAGATCGGCCACCCAGCCAAGATCAGCGGCCGGAGGCAGGGCAGCTTGGCCTTGCTGCAGCGCAAAACCGCGTAGGGTTTCATAAGCGCCTACCAAACCGGCATAGAGGCCAAATCCAATGACGCGTTGCCCGTTCTGCTTGAGGAGTTCCCAATCAATGAGCCGAACGTTTTTCTGCAAACAGGCCTTGAGCAACGCCCGGTTGTAGGGCTGCTCTTTGTAAGTGTGTGAAAAGAAAAAATGGGTGGCACCTTCGTGCAGTTCCGCGATGGGAACCTCCTTTACTCCCAGGAGTACATCGCAGGTGCTTAGATCGCTACTTAGTGTGCAGCCCACTGCGCTGTAGTCAGCGTCGGGATAGCATCGGATAGGACTCGGTTCAACCACTACCCTGTGCCCTTGAGCGATCAAGTGCGCGCATTGAGCAGGGTTGAGTACTGCACGTCGGTCAGGGGGCGTTTTGCCCTCTCGAATCAAGCCAAAAATCATAGCCCTAAAGGTAGGGCCTCCGCGGCGCTCAATTGTGCCAAATAGTCCCCTGAAAACTGGAATTTGCCGCAAAGTCTAGCCCTTGGATTTGGGTGAAACCCGCAAACCCTCCCAAAAATCCCAAGGTGTCGCACTGGGCATCCAAGACATAGGTGGGCATATCGGCCCCGCAGGTTCCCGGTTCAAAAAGGTAGACCGGCTGACCTTGGAACTGGTATTCGTCTACGTGGGCGCTCGAGGCGCAGCACCACGTTTGAAATGCATCCAACGCGGCGGGAAGGCAATCCGGTCCGCCGTGCAATCGTGAGCCGCAGCTCCAGGTCAGGAACGACAGGCCTAAGAGGCTCAGGAAGGCTCTCATGGGCGGTAGTAGAATAACCGTCGGGCTCCTAGGTAGCGCCGTTCGTAATAGGCTTGGCCAACCCAATTTTCAATCAGGACCCCGCTGTGCGTGGCGCTATGCAGCATGTAGATGCCCGTGCTGTCTTTGCCCACGCAGAGTCCGACGTGGCCTATTTCGGAGGCGTTTCGGCCCGAAAACAGCAAGAAATCCCCCACCCGAATGCTGTCTCGCGCAATCTTCTCGCCCTCGTTCGCATAGCCGCGGCTGCTGGCGGGAAGCGTTTGGTCCATTTGGCCATAGACCCAATAGAGCAGGCCGGAGCAATCAAAGCCACCCGGCTGCTTGCCGCCCCCCTGGTAGCGCTCGCCCAAGCGGCCCTCATACAGCTGAACGATGTCTGACCAGCGCAGGCTGTCCGGCTCAGGAAAGGTCGACACCGAATGCCCCCAGCTCGCCAAAGGGAGCAAGGTGACGAAGGTTACCACAAGGGTTCGGAGGATGTGCGATCTTTGTGCCATGGAGAACCGCGAATTTATCATTTCTGGCATGACCTGCGGCGGCTGTGTTGCACGTGCCAAAAAAGCCTTTGAATCCCTGGAGGGTGTGCACGAAGCCCATGTGCAATTGGAAGCGCCACAAGCCAGGCTCAGCTTGGAAAAACCCTTCACCTTGGAGGAGCTCCAAAGTGCTTTGAATGCGGCGGGATCCTACACGCTTTCGGCCGTGAAGCCCGCGACCCCCGTCGCAGCATCCGCTCCGGCTACCGCGGCTTCGTCCAAGGAGCGATCGTTTTTTGAAACCTACAAGCCATTGCTCCTCATTGTGGGGATGCTTTTGCTGGTGACCGGCACGATTCAATGGGGCAGCTGGAACGGCATGGAGTGGATGCGCCACTTTATGGCCGGCTTCTTCTTGGTGTTTAGCTTCTTCAAGCTGTTGAACGTGAACGGCTTTGCCGAATCCTACCGAATGTACGACTGGGTCGCAGGCGCATGGCCCACCTGGGGCTACGTGTACCCCTTTGTGGAGCTAGCGTTGGGCATGGCGTATTTGGTCGATTTTCAGCCGTTCGCTACCAATGTCATCACCTTTGTTTTGATGGTCTTGGGTGCGGGTTCGGTCATTCAATCGAATTTGAACAAGCGCAAAATTCAGTGTGCGTGCCTGGGCGATGTCTTCAATTTGCCCATGAGCTTTGTGACCATCGTAGAAGACGGCGCCATGGCCCTCATGGCGGGTTGGATGCTTTTGAGCTAAACCCTGTCATCTTGTCGCCCGAACATTCGTGGCACAGCCCTTGTTGATGAAGCGCCATGCTGCACCTACCCGCATTAAGTTCCACGCGTTTTGAAGCCGTCCAAACGTCGCTCCCCGGAGCGAAGGGATGGTTGCGCGTCAATGGCCAGTCCTATCTGCATGCGGATTTGGCCCTGCAACGGCCCACCGGAAAGTATGTCTCCAGGCTGTTGCTGCGTGTCTTGAATGTGGTTTTGACAGGCGTAAAAATTCGGACGTTGGGGCACAATGCCATGCCCGGTTTGCTCTTCCCGGAACTCGATGGGGAAAAGGGGATTGCGCAGGTGCCCATTTGGCCCAAAGGCTACAAGGTGCTGGTAGCCAATGTTTTGGGTCGAAAGGATGTGAAAGGTGCCATTGTGGTGCCTGCCGAGCCGTTTATGGTGCTGCCCGTTCGGCCCGAATGGCAAAACTTTGAGGACTACTTGGGCGCCATGAGTACGAAGTACCGGACGCGCGCCAAAAAAGCCCTTAAACTCGCCGAAGGCTGCGAGCACGTGGATCTGAGCGATGCCCCCGTACACAGCTGGGCGGGCTGGGCTTCCTACTTGCTGAAGCAAACCTTGCGTGACAAAACGGTGACCTTGCCCGCTTCCTTGGAGGTGCTGCTGACGACCTACAAAGAGAACTTAGGAGAAGCATTTCGCGTCTTTGGCTACCGAAAGGACGGCCATTGGGTAGGCTTTATTACCGCCATCGTGGACGACGAAGCGGTTCATGCGATGCACATGGGATTTGAGCCCAGTTATGCCCAACAATCGCAGTTTTACCAGCGCAGCATGATGGATTTGGTGCGTTTGGCCATTGAGGAGCGCAAGCCGCTGCTGAATATGGGCCGAACCGCCACCGAAATCAAGAGCACCATGGGTGCCGTCCCGGTGGAAAACAGCTTTGTTTTCTTTAGTCCACGGCCTGTAGTTCGCGCTTTGCTCCGCCTGTACGCCCGCCGCTTTCACAGCCTGCCGGACTACACGCTTCGCAGTCCCTTCAAGGCCTAGGCGCGGCGCAGGCTTCCGTATCTTTGAAGAGGTAAACGCCTGCACATGAAAAAAATACTGCTGCTTGGTTCTGGAGAGCTTGGAAAGGAACTCGTCATCGCGTTGAAACGCTTGGGCGCTTATGTGGTGGCATGCGATTCCTACGAGGGTGCACCTGCCATGCAAGTGGCGGATGATTTCGAAGTCTTCAACATGCTGGACGGCCGCGCCTTGGATGCCGCGGTGGTAAAGCACCGCCCGGATCGCATTGTGCCCGAGGTGGAGAGCATTCGGACCGACCGATTTTACGACTACGAGGCCGAAGGCTTTCACGTGGTTCCTTCCGCGAAAGCCGCGAATTTCACGATGAACCGAAAGCTCATTCGCGACCTTGCCGCTCAGGAGCTAGGCTTGCGAACCGCCCCCTACCGCTACGCCACCACCTTGACGGAATTCGAGACCGCGGTCGCGGAAATTGGACTGCCTTGCGTGGTCAAGCCCCTGATGTCCTCGTCCGGCAAAGGACAGTCCGTCGTCAAAACGCCCGCGGATGTGGCCAAAGCCTGGAGCTATGCCATGGAAGGAAGCCGCGGGGACTTGATGGAGGTGATTGTGGAGGGCTTCATTGATTTCCACACGGAAATCACGCTGCTCACCGTGACCCAAAAAGACGGCCCAACGCTATTTTGTGCACCGATCGGCCACCGCCAAGAGCGCGGCGATTACCAAGAGAGTTGGCAGCCTTGTGCGCTTTCGCCCAAGGATCTCGCCGAGGCCCAAACCATGGCGGCCAAAGTGACGGAGGCCTTGGGAGGGTCGGGCATTTGGGGCATTGAATTCTTTATTACCTCGAAAGGCGTGGTCTTTTCGGAATTGTCGCCCCGACCACACGATACGGGCATGGTCACCCTGGCGAATACCCAAAATCTCAACGAGTTTGAACTCCATGCGCGGGCCTTTTTGGGCTTGCCCATCCCGGCTATTGAACTCCAGAAAGCCGGGGTGTCCGCGGTGATTCTAGCCCATGATTCGGGGGAAAACCCACCCACCTTCACGGGGGTGGAAGAAGCCTTGGCGATGGCGCATTCGGACGTAAAACTGTTTGGCAAGCCCAGCACGCGTCCCTACCGCCGAATGGGAGTGGCCCTCACGTACGGACCGTTGGAAGGCGATATGGACGCCCTGCGCGCCCATGCCAAGGCGATTTCAGATTGCGTGACCGTACAGAGCCATTAACCGGTACGAATCGCATGAAACGCCTGCTGCTCATCGCCATCCTGGCTCAGGGATTCTTGGCAACGGCCCAAGTGGATACCCAGGTGGTGCGCTTGGAAATGGCACCGGTGTTTGGGAAGCGAACCAATGTGGCCTGGGAGGTGATTCAAAAGGTGATGGCCCAGCGCAGCGCGCAAATGGAGCAAACGCAGACGCTTCAATGCAGCACCTACGCCAAGAGCAGCTACATCCAGGGCGGGCGCAGCGAATTGTTTGAATTCTTGAGCTACTCGCAGCGTGTACGTCCGGGGACCTACCGCGAGTTTGTGGTGGCCGCCGACCAGCATTTGACCCGCGGTCCGGGAGACTTTGGCAACAACCTGGAGGTGCAAGCAAGCTTTTCGGGTAGGGGAGACTTCATGGGGGAGCAGCGCGCTCCCGAAATGGGCCAGCATTTCTTCGAAGGCTTAGAAGACGGTGACTTTGAACTCTACGCCCCGACGATCCATGTGCCCAAAGTCTTGGCGCAGCCGATACCCAGCCCCCTAGCGGCCGATGCAGGCATCAACTACCGCTATGACTTGGTGGACATTCTTCAGACCGACCAGCCGGGCCAAAAAATCTATGTGCTGTCCTTTGCGTCGCGTTCAGGCAAGTTGATGGACGGCCAGCTCTGGGTCCACGAAGCAGATTGGCACATTTCGAAGGCGGTTTTGACCTTGGACGGAAGTGCGTTGACGCGCTTTGAAAAACTGGTGGTGACGCAGACCTACCAGCAATGGCAAACTTGGACGCCTCCGTATGCCAACATCGTTTCTCAGCGGGAGTTCCGATGGAGCGACCACGGGGACACTGGGGTAGTGACGGTCCAGCACCGCGATTTTCAACTCAATGCCAACCTGACGCAGCGCCAGTTGGGACTCGCCGTTCGGAGTTACGCAGCAGATGCCTTTGATTTGGGTAGTGAGAAGTGGGACGCTATTCGGCCTCAGCCCTTGGCGGCGGAGGAAGTGGCGCATGTGGCCTACCAAGACAGCTTGGCGCTTTACTACGACAGCGATGCCTACGTCGACAGCGTGGATCGGGAGTACAACACCTTTAAATGGTACAAACCGGTGCTCACCGGAATGGGCTACCGGTCCCGAAAGCGCGGCATCTCCCTCTACCTAGACCCCTTGATTGCCCAGTTCAGGCCTTTTGGCATTGGCGGCTACCGGCACAATCTGGGCGGAAGCGTGACCAAAACGTTTGACAACGACCAGCGGCTCACCTTGGACGGCTATGTCAACTACGGCTTTGCCAATCAGGATGTAAAAGGAGAGCTCTCGCTGAACTACCGCTACAACCCACGCCGCTTCGGCGACGTGGAATGGGCCTATGGGGACGACTACATGATGGTCAACACCTACGAGTCCATCATGGGCACCTTTGCGCGGGGCAACTATGCGCGCAGGCGCTATTTCACGGTGGCGCAGCGCATGGAATGGTTCAACGGATTCTATGTGCGGACGAGTTTGGACTTTTCGGAGCGTTCGTCCATTGCTAACCTGGTGATGGATACCTGGTCGGACGACCTCTTTGGGGCCCTGAATCCGCCCAAGGATTTTCCGACCTACACGGTGGCCATCGCGGGGGTGCAGGTGCTCATTCGCCCATTCCAGCGCTACATTTTCAAGCGAAACCGAAAGTTCATCCTCGGGAGCGACTACCCCGACATCGAAATCGACTACCGCTGGGGAATTCCGGGCCTCTTTGGGTCCGACGTGGACTACCATCAGCTGCGCATCGAATCCCGCGACTTTATCCAATGGCCCCGCTTGGGCTACACGGAATGGAGTGCCGGGGCGGGCAGCTTCTTTGGGGCCAACTTGGACAGCATTCGCTTCATTGAGCACAAGTTTTTCCGAGGGTCGGACCAGCGCCTCTTTTCCATGCCTACCGCCAGCTTCCAGGCCTTGGATTCCACCTACCATACGGCGCGCGCCTATGTCGAACTCTACGGCATTCACCACTTCCAAGGGGCCTTGCTCGAACGAATTCCCTTGGTGAATCGCTTGAATTTGGAAACGGCCGTGGGCGGCAGTGCGGTGTTGATTCCGTCTTTGGACCTCCGGCACGTGGAAACGTTTGTCGGGGTGGAGCGGGTGTTCCGAATCAACAAACAGCTCATGAAATGGGGCATTTACCGGGTGTTTACCCCGGGCCAAACCATTGGTTCTGGCTTTCAGTGGAAGGCAGGCATCAATATCTACGATTCCTACCGGGGCCGCTGGCTGTATTGAGGCCCAAAAGCCATGGTCAAGCCCGCCCGGGACTGTACATTTGGGATTCGAAAATTTTTTAGACGTTTAGATTCGTTTCATACCACTCATGAAGAAGACGCTTTTCACCTTGATCCTGTTGGCCTTTGTGGGTCAGCTTTCGGCCCAAACCCTTTTTACCGTCGGCGAGAAAGCCGTTTCGGTCGATGAGTTCCTGTACGTCTACGGAAAGAACGAGGACATTGGCAACCAAATTGACCCCAAGACTCCCGAGGAATACTTGGGTCTGTACATTGCGTTCAAGCGCAAGGTGGCGGAGGCAGAGGCCCTCGGACGGGATACGCTGGCGGCCTTTTTGACCGAATACAATACCTACTACCGCCAACTGTTGAAGCCCTACTTAACGGACAAGACGGTGGACGAAGGCATTGTGAAGGAAGCCTATGCGCGCATGGCGACGGATGTTCGAGCCGCCCACATCATGCTGGACTTGCCCGAAAATGCGCTGCCTGAGGACACCGCCAAAGTGTACAAGCAGATCCTTGCTATTCGCGACCGTTTGAACCGTGGAGAGTCCTTCGAGACCATCGCCCGCCAGCAGTCATCCGACAGCTACAGTGCGGTCAACGGCGGAGACCTGGGCTACTTCAACGT
>JALQUY010000081.1 GCA_023260615.1 Schleiferiaceae bacterium | reverse complement strand
TCCTTCAGCCGGCGCAAATCTTCGTATGGTAAAGAGCTAGAGGGCTAGAGGGCTAGAGGGCTAGAGGGCTAGAGGGCTAGAGGGCTAGAGGGCTAGAGGGCTAGAGGGCTTGGCCTTTGCCCACACGTTAGTGGGCGAGCACACTAAGGCAGGTTTTTAAGAATCAGACTGCCACAAATTAAATTGATGGCCGCTTACCGCATTACCGTCACACCGATGCTCGGCCAGGCGCCGTAGATGTAGTCATTGATCCAGGAGGCGCCTGGGCCCATGCCGCCTGACCAGCTGTAGAGATCTCGGGTGAGGGAGAGTTCGAATTCGGGCCGGATGGAAAGGGAGCCTAAATGAAACGTTTTGCCGATGCCGAAGCCGGGGGAAAGGAGTGTGGATGGGGTGCTGAAGCTTCGGGTGTCGCCATGGAAGAGGATGAGGAGCGGGAAGACTTGCAGGTTGGCGCGGCGGGGGAGGGTGCGGACGTATTTGAGTTCCGAGTAGAAGCTGTAGATGCCAGGGCCGCCTAATGCGTCGTCCAAGAATAGTGTGGCATTGAGGGGGAGGGTGAGTTCGAGGCTGGTGGTGGGGCTGGCGTCGCAGGTCAGCGTGGGGGAGAGCCAAACGTTTTTGGTGGTGAGGGCGAGGTTGAATTTTTGGGCCAGTTGTGCGGTAGTGCCAAGGCTGAGGAGGATGGCGAGAAGGGTCAGTATGAGGCGGGGCATTCTGCAAGGTATAGTAAATGTAAATGCGTGTGAACGTCAAAGGACAAAAAGCGCATCCCTCTCCCCTACGAACAAACAAACCCACTAACCAACAAACGAAGCGAGCGCAAAGCGCGAGCCCTCCAGCTACCTCGCCCCCAAATTTCTCCGAATCCCCTCCAATCCCCGACGGGTGAGGGCGGATTTCCCAAACACCCGGTCAAAGGTTTCTTCCGTGAGTTCTTGCCAGTCTTGAGAGGTCCAGTCGGGCCATTCGGAGGGGGAAAAGCGGGGTTCTGCATTCGGTCTAGCATGACGGTTCCAAGGGCAGACATCTTGGCAGACATCGCAGCCAAAGACCCATGGGGAAATGGCGGCCTTGTGCTCCTCGGGCAATGCGCCGTGAAGCTCAATGGTCATGTGCGAAATGCAGCGGGAACTGTCCACCACCTCGGGTGCAACTATGGCCCCGGTGGGACAAGCGTCCAAACAGCGGGTGCAGGTGCCACAGTGATCCGCAACGGGGGAATCTGGCGTAAAATCGTAGTCGACGATGAGTTCCGCGAGGAAGAAAAAGCTGCCTTCATTTTTGCGGAGTAAGAGGCTGTTCTTCCCGACCCAGCCGAGCCCGCTTCGTTTGGCCCAAGCTCGCTCCATGACGGGGGCCGAATCCACGAAGCAACGCCCTTGGATGGCGCCAAGCGATTCGCGGAGGGCATCGAGGAGTTCGAATAGTTTGTCCTTGACGACGCGGTGGTAGTCTTCGCCGTAGGCATATTTGGCGATGCGCGGTTTTTCGCCTTCTGCGAGGTCCTTTTCGGGGAAATAATTATAGGCTAGGCTGACAACTGATTTGGCACCAGGAACGAGCTTTCGGGGGTCTAAACGTTTATCGTAGTGGTTCTCCATGTAGGCCATGGCACCATGAAAGCCTTTGGCCAGCCACGCGTCAAGCGAGGGGGCCTCTTCAGCCAAGAAATCGGCGCGCGCCACACGGCAGGCTTGAAATCCCAGCCGATCTGCCGCGGATGTCAGCACCTGCTTGGCCGCATCCGGGGTCATCCTTGGTCGAATAATCCGGTTTGGCTCGGAGCCTTCTTACCCAAATGGTGGTAGGCCTTGTCCATGGCAATGCGGCCACGGGGGGTGCGCGCGAGGTAGCCTTCTTGGATCAAGTAGGGCTCGTAGACCTCTTCGAGGGTTTCGGCTTGTTCCGATACGGCCGTCGAGAGGGTACCTAAGCCGACAGGGCCGCCTTTGAATTTCTCAATAAGCGCACTGAGAATCTTATTGTCCATTTCGTCCAGGCCGTTTTCGTCAACGTCCAATGCGTCCATCCCGAAACGCGCAATCTCCAAGTCTACGACACCATTGCCCTTCACCTGGGCAAAATCGCGCAAGCGGCGAAGCAGGGCGTTGGCTATTCGGGGCGTTCCACGGCTGCGGCGGGCCACTTCGATAGCTGCAATGGGTTCCACTTCAATGTTGAGGATACCGGAAGAGCGCTCGACAATCGTGCTGAGCAATTCGACTTTGTAGTATTCCAATCGGGCCGAAATCCCAAATCGCGCACGCAACGGCGCCGTCAGCATGCCCGAACGCGTCGTCGCCCCCACCAGCGTGAAGGGCTTCAGACCAATTTGGACCGAACGCGCCGCAGGCCCACTCTCAATCATGATGTCGATGCTGAAGTCCTCCATGGCCGAATACAAGTACTCCTCCACCACCGGACTTAGACGGTGAATTTCGTCGATAAAGAGGACGTCGTTCTCCTCTAAACTCGTCAGCAATCCCGCCAAATCGCCCGGCTTGTCGAGCACAGGACCCGACGTCATGCGCAACTGGCTGCCCAATTCATTCGCGAGGATATGCGCCAGCGTCGTTTTGCCCAGCCCGGGAGGGCCGTGGAGCAAGACATGGTCCATCGCCTCCCCACGTTGGCGGGCAGCTTGAACGAAGACCTTTAAGTTTTCCAAGGCCTTTTCTTGACCGGCAAAATCGTCAAAGGTGGCCGGGCGCAGGCGCTGGTCGGCTTCGGATTCGTTCCGGGAAAGTTCGTCGTCAATAAAGCGGGACATGAAACAAAAATAAACGGAAAGGGCCGCCCATTTGGGCGGCCCTTCTAAAGTCTTTGAACAATTCTTAGTGCGCTACTTCGCCGTCTTTCAACGGAGTCGTTTGAGGCACAAAATCCTCGTCATAGCCAGGCTTGCTGTAGTCGTAGGCCCAACGGTGAACTTCAGGCAAGGCGCCAGGCCAGTTGCCGTGAATGTGCTCGACGGGCGTCGTCCACTCGAGCGTGTTGGACTTCCAAGGGTTCTGAGGAGCCTTGGGGCCGCGCCACATAGAGTAGAAGAAGTTGAAGATGAAGATCAACTGTGCAATACCACCTAGAATGGCAAACATGGAAATGATCACGTTGATATCCTGCAATTCATCGAAGATGGGGAATTCAGCGTTGCTGTAGTAGCGACGTGGAAGACCGGCCAAACCCGTAAAGTGCATGGGGAAGAATACGCCATAGGCCGAAACGAAGGTCAACCAGAAGTGCCAGTAACCCAAAGTCTTGTTCATCATTCGGCGATACATTTTGGGGAACCAGTGGTACACCCCTGCGAACATGCCGAAGATGGCCGAAAGACCCATTACAATGTGGAAGTGTGCCACAACGAAGTAGGTATCGTGAACGTTGATGTCCAATGCGGAGTCACCCAAGATGATGCCGGTCAAACCACCCGCCACGAAGGTGCTCACCAAGCCCACGGAGAACAACATCGCAGGGGTAAACTGCAAGTTGCCTTTCCACAAGGTGGTAATGTAGTTAAAGGCCTTAACCGCTGAAGGGATGGCGATCAACAACGTCGTGAAGGTAAATACGGAGCCCAAGAACGGATTCATACCCGTAATGAACATGTGGTGACCCCACACGATGAAGGACAAGAATGCAATCGCGAGGATGGAACCAATCATCGCACGGTAGCCAAAGATGGGTTTGCGCGCATTGGTGGCAATTACCTCCGAGGTGATACCCAAGGCAGGCAACAAGATGATGTATACTTCAGGGTGACCCAAGAACCAGAACAAGTGTTCGTAGAGGACAGGGCTACCACCTTCGTTGTGGAGCATCTCACCTGCCACCATGATGTCGGAGAGGTAGAAGCTCGTGCCCAACAATCGGTCAAACATCAAGAGCAAGGCTGCACTCAACAAAACAGGGAAGGACAATACACCCAAGATAGCGGTCACCAAGAAAGCCCAAATGGTCAAGGGCAAGCGCGTCATGGCCATGCCTTTAGTGCGCAAGTTGATAATGGTCACGATGTAGTTCAAGGAGCCGAGCAATGAACCTGCAATGAAGAGGGTCATGGACACCAACCAGAGGGTCATACCCGTTCCAGATCCAGGCATGGCTTGTGGCAATGCGCTCAACGGAGGGTAAATGGTCCAACCGCCTGAAGCAGGGCCCGTTTCCACAAAGAGGGATACAAGCATGATCACAGAAGAGGCCGCGAAGAACCAATAGGACAGCATGTTCAGGAAGCCTGATGCCATATCGCGTGCACCAATTTGCAAGGGTATAAGCAAGTTGGAGAAGGTACCTGAAAGACCTGCGGTCAATACGAAAAAGACCATGATGGTGCCGTGGATGGTCACCAGGGCCAAGTACATGTTGGGGTCCATTTGCCCTTCGGGCGCCCATTTGCCCAAGAAGGTTTCAAGAATGGCAAACTTTTGGTCCGGCCATGCAAGCTGCAAGCGGAAGAGCATGGACATGAATACACCCACGATGCCCATGAACATACCGGTGATCAGGAATTGCTTTCCAATCATCTTGTGGTCTTGGGAGAAGATGTACTTCGTCCAGAAGTTTTCTACGTGGTGCTCGTGATCGTGGTCGTGAGCGTGGTCGTTAGCGTGATCGTGCGAAGCCATAGGAATTCTTTAAAACGTACGTAATTAAAGGGTTTCAGAGATAGTCTTTTGTTCTTTGACCCAAGCGTCGTATTCGGCTTGTGTCTCGACAATGACGTTCATCTGCATGTTGTAGTGAGCCGAGCCACAAATCTTGTTACACAAGAGGATGTAGTCGTATTCGTAAAGTTCCAAACCTTTAGCGCTGCGGATCGCATTGATTCGCTCCACCTTGCCGATGACATTGGGATCTTGACGCATCTCAGCAGTCGTCACGGTTGGCGTGAACTGGAAGTGCGTCTCCATGCCAGGAACACAGTTCATTTGGGCGCGGAAATGAGGGAAATAGGCCGAGTGAATAACGTCTTGTGAGCGGAATTTGAACACCACTGGCTTGCCTACGGGCAAGTGAATTTCTGTAGCGATGAAGTCATCGCCTGAATTCACATGGTTGGTATCCACACCTAGCGTGTTCGCACCCTGAATCAGGCGAACGTTCGCATAGCCAAGGGTATTGTCTTCGCCTGCATAACGGGCGGTCCATTTGAACTGCTGCGCGTAGACTTCAACCACCATGGGTTCGTCGTCTGTGGTCGGATTCATGGTGTTAGACCATGTGGTCAAACCATAGATGATCAAAACGGCAAGTGCAATAGCTGGCACGATCGTCCAAGCAAATTCCAACTTGTCATTGTGCGCGTAGAAGATGGCTTTATTGCCTTTTTTACCGCGGTATTTGTACGCAAACCAAAACAAGATGGGCTGAACGATTAAGAACATGACCACGATCAAGCCCATGGAAATGTCCCACAATTGATCAATTTGGACACCGTGCAAAGACGCAGGCTTTGGCAAAGCCAACTTGTCCCACGCAGCGACCATCCAGAAAAAAGCGACAATCAGGCCGATCCCGAACAACAGCATCAAACGACCTTGATTTGAATTGTCTTTGTCCGTCACCACGTATTCTTCCTCTTGGCGAACTTTTACCGAGAGTTCGTAGATGCGCATGATTTGGGCAGCTGCAAAAACTGCCAAGAAAAGCACAACAACCATCATAAGACCGGTCATATCAATAGACTATTATTGGTGGAACAATTTACTTTCATGAATCATGGCGTGGTTCTTCATCTTCAGAGGAGCCGCAGCCAAATTGCGCTGGATAACGAAGAGCAACAATCCCGCGTAGAAGAGGAAGCCGCCAATCTCAACCCAACCGAAACCGTAGTTGTAGCCCACGCTACCAGGCATGATCATGATGTAGTGGTCCATCCAGTGGCCCGCCAAAACAAATACGGCCGCCAATAGGATGAAGCCCATGATACGCTTGGAATCGCGTGACATCAATACCAAAACAGGCATGATGAAGTTCAAGGCCAACATGGTGATGAACAAGGTCTTGTACTCGCCAAAGCGCGCCAAGTAGTAAGGGGTTTCTTCGGGAATGTCTGAGTACCAAATCAACATGTACTGAGAGAACCAGAGGTAGGTCCAGAACACGGAGAAGGCAAACATGAATTTACCCAAGTCATGTTGGTGGTTTTCATTCACCCATGGCAAGTAGTTGTTGACGCGGAGGTACATAACCAAAACGTTCAATACCGTAAGAGCTGTTACAAACATGCCTGCAAACGTATACCAACCAAACAGCGTGGAGAACCAGTGTGTGTCAATAGACATGATCCAGTCCCATGCACTCGTTGAGCTGGTTACAGCGTAGAGTACGATAAACGTAGCTGCCAATTTGCGTTGCGTAAAGAAGAGGTTTTGACCTTCGGGCAATTGATCTTCTTTCAAAGAATTGCGACGCAACAAATAAGCGGCACCCGCCCAAATGACCAAGTAGGCCACGGTGCGAAGCGTGAAGAACGTGTCGTTCAAATAGCCCTCTTTGCCTGCGATGATGGAATCGTAGTTTGGACTAGCAGGGTCCATGATACCGTCTTGCATCCAATGCCAAACATGGTGCATGTCCATGGTACCGGTGATTACCAAGAAGAGCATTCCCAACATGGGGATTCCAACAAACAAGGCCACAGACTCCATGACGCGGAGAATACCCGCAGACCATCCTGCTTGGGCCGCGTACTGGATGGCCAAGAAGAACAAGGTTCCGATGCCGATGCCCAAGAAGAAAATCGTGTTCACCAACAAAGCAGCCCAGGGGCGGTTGGCAGCACCATGGTCTTCGTGACCACCGTGACCTTCAGCGTGCGCTTCCTCGGCGTGTTCAGCATGCGCCTCTTCCCCTTCTTCAGAGTGAGGAGCATCCATAGCTTCGTCATGCGCTTCTTCAGCGTGCGCTTCATCCGAATGTGCCGCGTGCATTTCGGTAGCGTGTGCATCGTGCCCTTCGGCTTCGTGCCCTGCCGTATTGAAACCAATGACCACCATGATCAGACCGATCAAGGTCAGAGCAGCGGCGAAAATTTTGGCTTTTTGAGTAAAAACAAACATCGTCGTAGGCATTTGAATTAGGCAGCAGGCTCTGCGGGAGCAGCCGTTGTAGATTGATCTTGGCGAAGCTTCATCACGTACTTGATGATTTTCCAACGCTCATCGTAGGTCAACTGGGAAGCGTGTGAACCCATATTGTTTTTGCCGTGCATGATGACGTGGTAGATGGTGCCGGGAGTGATTTCGGGGAGGCGGTCAGCGCCGTAGCCAGGAACACCCAAAATCTTCTCGCGTTGCATCAAGATGCCATTGCCATCGCCTTTCTCGCCGTGGCAGTGTGAACAGAATTGGCCGTAAAGCACTTTGCCTGACTCGGCATCCAACTCCGCGAAGTAGGCGGGTACAGATGCATTGTTTTTGGCAGCTTCATAGCCTTCGTTGCTGTTGGGCAAATCGTAGGGGACGTATCCGCGCGCTACCGTGCCTTC
>JALQUY010000080.1:2710-7604 GCA_023260615.1 Schleiferiaceae bacterium | reverse complement strand
AGGGCGCAGCGGGTTTCCGGGTGGCGGCTTTCTTTTCGAGGTCGGCCACGTGGAAGGGTTGGCTGCCGAGAGAGGCGAGGGTCGATTCTACGGCCGATTGCTCGCCGATGCCCTGGGGCATTTCGGCATGGAAGGGCTGTCCTTGCACATTGGCAAATTGCGCGTGAATGCGAAAGTCACTTTCGGACTGGAAGGCTTGGATTTCGCGTTCGCGCTCCACGATGAGGCGGACTGCAACGGATTGAACGCGGCCCGCACTGAGGCCACGCTTTACTTTTTTCCAGAGCACGGGGGAGAGCTCAAAGCCGACAATTCGGTCCAGGACGCGTCGCGCTTGCTGGGCGTTCACCAAGTCCATATCGATGCGGCGAGGCTCCTCGATGGCTTTGACGATGGCGGTTTTGGTAATCTCGTGAAAGACAATGCGGTTGGTCTTTAAAGCGTCGAGTTCTAGGGCTTCCGCTAGGTGCCAAGCGATGGCTTCCCCTTCGCGGTCCTCATCGGATGCGAGCCAGACCGTTTCCGATTCCTTGGCGAGCTTTTTCAGCTTCTTGACGACGTCCTTCTTGTCCGCGCTGACGGCGTATTTGGGGGCGAAGTCGTGCTCCAAATCCACGCCCAGGTCGCGGGCGGGCAAATCACGGATGTGGCCAAAGCTGGACTCCACTTTGAAGTCGGGGCCCAGGAATTTTTCGATGGTTTTCGCCTTGGCGGGCGACTCGACGATGACCAGGTTTTTTGCCATGAGGTTTGGATTTGAGCGCACAAAGTAAAGGCCCGAGCGTTAGTAAAATGCAAAAAATCGTTTACTGACATTTTGTCACAAACTCCGGACGTAGTCCGTAATTTCGCAGTATGGAACAGAACAACGCTGAACGTGAAATGTTGGCAGAAAATCGACAAGGCGAAGCCTTGGTGCTAGAAGGAAGCGGTACGGGCAAGAAATTGTTTGTCGAGTCGTACGGCTGCCAGATGAACTTTTCGGACAGTGAAATTGTGGCCTCCATCCTTCAAAAGGAGGGCTATGAGACGACGACCAATGCCGAAGAGGCAGATTTGGTGCTGCTCAATACCTGCTCCATCCGCGAGAAGGCGGAACAGACGGTACGCAACCGTTTGGACCAATTAAATACGTTGAAGCAGACCAAGCCCGAACTGAAGATTGGCGTCTTGGGCTGCATGGCGGAGCGCGTGAAGGAGAAATTCTTTGAGGAGGAGAAGCTGGTCGACCTCGTGGTGGGCCCCGATGCCTACCGCGACCTGCCCAACCTGTTAGAGGAATTGGACGGCGGCCGGAAGGCGGTCAACGTGATTCTCTCCAAAGAAGAAACCTACCACGACATTGAGCCGGTCCGTTTGGGCGGCAATGGCGTGACCGCTTTTGTCTCCATCACCCGAGGCTGCGACAACATGTGCACCTTCTGTGTGGTTCCCTTTACCCGAGGACGCGAGCGCAGCCGGAATCCACAAACCATTGTGGAGGAATGCACGCAGCTTTGGAAAGACGGCTACAAGGAGGTGACGCTGTTAGGCCAAAACGTCGACAGCTACCTCTGGTACGGCGGTGGCTTGAAGAAGGATTTTAGCAAGGCCAGCCCCATGGCCCAGGCGACGGCCGTGCATTTTGCGGACTTGCTGCACATGGTGGCGGAGGCGGTGCCTCAGATGCGCATTCGGTTCTCGACCTCCAACCCGCAGGACATGAAGGACGAGGTGCTCCACGCCATTGCGGCGCACAAAAACATTTGCAAGTACATCCACTTGCCGGTGCAGAGCGGCAGTTCGCGCATCTTGAAGGAGATGAACCGCGGGCACAACCGCGAGGAGTATTTGGCGCTCATTGACCGCATTAAAACGATTATTCCCGGCTGTGGAATTTCGCACGATTTGATCACGGGCTTCCCGACGGAGACCGAGGAGGAGCACGGCGAGACCTTGAGCTTGATGGACTATGTGAAGTACGACTTTGGGTACATGTTTTTCTATTCGGAGCGTCCCAATACCTACGCGGCCCGAAAAATGGAAGACGACATCCCCCTCGAAGTCAAGAAGCGCCGCCTCAACGAAATCATCCAGAAGCAGCAGGAGCACAGCGCGGAAAAGAACGCCGCCTACATTGGCCAGACCTTGGAGGTGCTGGTGGAGGGCCGTTCGAAGCGTTCGGCGGATGACCTCTACGGCCGGAGCACATACAACACGGTTGTGGTCTTCCCCAAGGAGAACTACCAGCCCGGTGAAATGGTCCTAGTAGAGATCGAACGCTCTACCGCCGCTACCTTGATTGGAAAAGCAAAAGGCTACGCATCATGAAACAGCTGCTAACCGCTCTAATTCTGACGTTGGGCTTCACCGCCATGGCCCAAACGCGCCTCGCCAACGGCACCTGGGAGGACACCTCCTTGGAGTTTGTGTTGGTCGATCAGAGCATTCAGACAGACGGTGCGCTGTCGCTTTGCATCGCCAAGGGCGACGAGTGCATCACCAACCTCACGGTGGGCTTCACGGTGCGCGTGTACAACCAGGCGGGTAAGGAGATTTGGAATTCGGTCTGGTCGGGCCGAACGATGGACATCCGCTTCAAAAACCCCCTGCCGGCGGCCCATAAAATTGTGGTGGAAGCAAGCGGCGACTTTGTCGTGAACACGACAACGGCCAACCGCATTTCCACACGTCAGCCCCTGAAGCTGACCTATGTGTTGAACGAAACTTCCGGACGATGAGCAACGTACAAGAAGTCAAGCAGCGCTTTGGCATTATTGGCAACCATCCGGCGCTGGACCGAGCCATCTTCAAAGCCATCCAAGTGGCCCCCACGGATATTTCCGTGCTCGTCACGGGGGAAAGTGGCGTAGGTAAGGAGGCGATCCCCAAGATCATTCACCACCTTTCGCACCGAAAGCACGCTCCCCTGATCGCCGTCAACTGCGGCGCCATCCCGGAGGGCACCATCGACAGCGAGCTCTTTGGCCACGAAAAAGGCGCCTTCACCGGCGCGGCTGGGGCCCGAAAAGGCTACTTTGAAGAGGCCGACAACGGCACCATCTTCATGGACGAAGTGGGCGAGCTGCCCCTAGGCACGCAAGTGCGCCTCCTCCGCGTCCTCGAGAGCGGCGAATTCATTCGCGTCGGCTCCTCCAAAGCCCAAAAAGTCAACGTGCGCGTCGTCGGCGCCACCAATGCGGACATGCTCAAAGGCGTCGAAAAAAACGAATTCCGCGAAGACCTTTACTACCGTTTGAACACGGTGGAAATCCACCTGCCGCCGCTGCGCGAACGCAAGGGGGACATCCACCTGCTTTTCCGCAAGTTTGCGCAGGACTTTTCGCAGAAGTACCGCGTGCCTGCGGTGCGTTTGGACGACGAAGCGGTCCGCGTGCTGGAGGCCTACCGCTGGCCGGGGAACATTCGGCAGTTGCGGAACTTGGTCGAACAGCTAAGTGTGGTCGAGAGCGACCGCGAGTTGGGGGCCGACGTGTTGCGCAGCTACATCCCGGAAATTGATCGGTCTAATTTGCCTGCGCGCACCGACAACGTGGTGTCTTCGGCGGAATTCAACACGGAGCGCGAGATTTTGTACAAGGTGCTGTTCGACATGCGTTCGGATATCGCCAACTTGAAGCATGCGGTGCAGTCCTTGGCGGGCGGCCAAATGCCCGACCTCAGCGAGAAACCTGCGCCTGCCCCCCAAACGGGCCTTGCGCGCTTGGATGGTTTCTCAACCCCAGCACCCGCTCCGGTGCGTCACCAACCCCAGACCCAAGAGGAGTCCTACACCCCGGAGATCCTTTCCGACGAGGAGACCTTGGACGTGGAATCGACCGAGGAAACGCAGGAGCGCATGTCCTTGCAAGATTTGGAGATCGATATGATCCGAAAAGCCATCGAGCGCCACCGCGGTCGCCGGAAGGAAGCGGCCGAAGAGCTCGGAATTTCGGAGCGGACCTTGTACCGAAAAATCAAGCAATTCAACCTAGGATGAGAGCGTGGGTGTGGAGCTTCGCCGCGGTCGTTCTGACGGCCTGTTCGGGAGGGTATTCCTTCACCGGCGGCGATGTGGGCGAAGCCAAAACCATCAGCATCCAGCGCTTTGACAACGTGGCGCCCCTGGTAAATCCCAAACTGTCTCAGCAGTTCACGGAAACGCTCCAGCAGGTCATGGTGCGCCAAACGCCTCTGTCCCTTGTCAGGGCTGATGGCGACTTGGACTTTAGCGGGGCCATCACGGGCTACGAAGTCCGTTCGGAGGCGCCTGGGGCCAACGACCAAGTGGCGCAAAGCCGGTTGACGGTGACGGTGAGGGTCGAGTACGTCAACCATTTGGACGACCAAAAGAACTTTGAGCAGACCTTTTCCATCTACCGAAACTTCCCGGCTTCCAGCGATTTATCCTCCGTTGAAGACGCCTTGGTCGACGAAATCGTTCAAGAGTTGTGCGAGAAAATATTTAACCGTTCCTTGGTGAATTGGTAATGGGCGCACAGGCAAAAGACATCGCATCGTGGTTGAAGGAGGACGCTCCACTGGTATCTTCTGCCGATTTGGCGGAGGCCATTGAGCAGCATCCCTACGCATCCATCTTGCACTTTGCCTACCTCCGCGCCTTGCAGAACGAGGACAGCTATAAGTTTCCAGCACAATTGCACCGAACGGCCCTCAGCGCCATGGACCGCCAAGCGCTTTTGGACTGGGCGGAATCTCCGCTCATTCCCGTGGAAGTGCAAGCCGCTGCATGGAAAGAGGCCCAAAAGCCCGCTAGTCCCGAGCTGAGAGCTGAATCAGAAGCTTCACCTGCTGCGCCGTTGGCATCCCCCTCGCAGCCTGGTCCTGAACGCTCTGTTCCGGCAACTCCAAAGGGTGTTGAAGCTCCAAAGCCGGCTGCCAAAGCTGCGCCTTC
>JALQUY010000080.1:0-2700 GCA_023260615.1 Schleiferiaceae bacterium | reverse complement strand
GCCCGCGCCCACACCAGCGCCAAGCCCAGCGCCCTCCGCAGTGTCCCCGGCAGCTCCAAAACCCGTTGTGGTTAAACCCGCAGCGGCCACGGACTTGTCGAGCATTAACCTCGAGGCCCTTCCGCCCGCCGTGCGCGAGCAGATTTTGAGAAGCCGGGCCATTCAAGAAAAAATGGGCAAGGCGCCCGTCCCAACAGCGGCATCGACTCCAGAGAAAAAGACGGAAGCGGCACCTATCGAAACGGCTCCCTCGGCGCCCAAGGTGGACGTTCAAGACACGCGTGCTCAAAAAGAGGTTCCCACTCAGGCTCCAACCGTTTCCACCATACCAGCACCTGCTGCGGCCGAGCCCGCGGAGCCTGTTTCATCCGTTAAAGCCGAACCTTTGGTTGCAGTGCCCGAGTCTTTGAAAACCTCAGAGCCAAAGGCGCTAGAAGAAAAACTCAAGGAAGCCGCTCCAAAACCCATGGAGAAGGAGGTTGCAGTCCCGGCGCCTGAAGTCAAGACGTTTACCCCAGACCCAAGCTTGTCTCCATTTGCGAATTTCTTGGCTGGGCTGAAGGACGAGTCCGCAGCGGCAGCCGTGCCGGGTAGCCAACGCGATGCGGCCATGGAGCGGGCGATTCTGGAGCAGTTCCTGGAAATCAACCCCAAGATTAAGCCCGTTCGGGACGCGCCACTCGGCGAGAATTTAGCCCTCCGAACGCCCAATGTGAGCGGCCTCGTGACAGAGACCTTGGCCAACCACTACTACGACCAAGGAATGCACGAAAAGGCTATCCAGGCCTATGAAATTTTGAAATTGAAAGTTCCGGAGAAAAGTGCCATCTTTGCGGCCCGCATTTCTGAAATGCGTAAAACTCAATCTTCTACGAAATGACGTACTTATTCATGTCGCTGATTGCTATTGTCAGCATTCTTTTGATCTTGGTAGTATTGGTCCAAAATCCTAAAGGCGGCGGTTTGAGCGGTGCATTCGGCGGCTCTTCCTCTTCGATGATGGGCGGCGTTAAGCGCACCAATGACTTTTTGGAAAAAGCCACCTGGACATTGGCCATTGCCTTGTTGGTGTTGGTGATCGCGGTCAACGTGGTCAACCCTTCTCAAGGCAGTGAAGCATTGCCCGATTCTCAAGTAAATGAAGAAATCGACAACGCTGCACCTACCTTCCAAGCGCCTGTTCAGCAGCAAGCACCTGCCACGGATTTGCCTGAGGCAGCCGAGTAAGCGGAAAATTTGTCATACTGAAAATGCCACCTTGACAGCAAGGTGGCATTTTTTTTGGCCCTAGGCCGCTTGGCACAAAAGGTGCTAGATAGAGGTTCGGCTGGAAAAGCCAAAACCAAAAACCAACACGTAAAATTTCTATACCATGGCAAACTTGACCATCACCCCTCTGGCAGACCGGGTCATTGTAGAACCTGCGGCTGCTGAAACGAAGACGGCTTCGGGTCTTATCATTCCCGATACTGCCCAAGAGAAGCCCCAAAAAGGCACGGTTGTCGCAGTCGGCACCGGCAAAAAAGACGAGCCCATGACGGTGAAAGTGGGCGACACGGTGTTGTACGGCAAATACGCTGGCACCGAGTTCAAGTACGAAGGTTCGGACTACCTCATCATGCGTGAGGCCGACATTCTCGCCATCATCTAATTTTTAAATCCAAAGAATCATGAGTGCAAAAGACATCAAATTTGACGTTTCGGCGCGCGACGGACTCCGTGCCGGTGTAGACGCTTTGGCCAATGCGGTGAAGGTGACCCTGGGTCCCAAAGGCCGTAACGTAATCATTGAAAAATCCTTTGGCGCCCCCACGGTAACGAAGGACGGCGTTTCTGTTGCCAAGGAAATCCAGTTGGAGGACAAAATCCAAAACTTGGGTGCCCAAATGGTGAAAGAAGTAGCCTCCAAAACGGCGGATGTAGCCGGTGACGGCACCACGACGGCCACCGTTTTGGCCCAAGCGATCGTGAACCACGGCCACCGCAACGTAGCGGCCGGTGCTAACCCCATGGACCTCAAGCGCGGTATTGACAAGGCGGTTGCAGCTGTTGTGGGCGAATTGAAGACCATGGCCGTTGAAGTGGGCGACAACAACCAGAAAATTGAGCAAGTCGCTTCGATTTCTGCGAACAACGACCCCGCCATTGGTTCCCTGATCGCTGAGGCTATGGCCAAAGTGAAGAAGGAGGGCGTGATCACGGTGGAGGAAGCCAAAGGCACCGAAACCTACGTAGACGTCGTGGAGGGCATGCAGTTTGACCGCGGTTACTTGTCTGCATACTTCGTGACCAACACGGACAAAATGATTGCGGACATCGAGCACCCCTTCATCTTGATCTACGACAAGAAGATCTCGACCATGAAGGAGTTGTTGCCCATTTTGGAGCCTGTGGCTCAAACGGGTAAGCCTTTGGTCATCATCGCCGAAGACGTAGACGGGGAAGCCTTGGGCACCCTGGTGGTGAACAAGATTCGCGGTGCCCTGAAAGTGGCCGCTGTGAAGGCTCCTGGCTTTGGCGATCGCCGCAAGGCCATGTTGGAAGACATCGCCATCCTGACCGGTGGTACCGTCATCAGCGAAGAGCGTGGCTTCAAATTGGAGAACGCTACTCTGGATATGCTGGGAACGGCTGAGAAAGTGTCGATCGACAAGGACAACACGACCATTGTGAATGGTGCAGGTTCGGCCGATGACATCG
>JALQUY010000007.1 GCA_023260615.1 Schleiferiaceae bacterium | reverse complement strand
ACCAACCACTTGGACGCAGAATCCATTCTGTGGTTGGAGCACCACCTGCAGCAGTACAAAGGCACGGTCATCGCTGTAACGCACGACCGTTACTTCTTGGACAACGTAGCGGGCTGGATTTTGGAATTGGACCGCGGGGAAGGTATTCCTTGGAAGGGCAATTACTCGTCGTGGTTGGATCAGAAGACCAAGCGTTTGGAGCAGGAAGAAAAGCAGGCGACCAAGCGTAGGAAGACGCTGGAGCGCGAGCTGGAATGGGTGCGTATGAACCCCAAAGGCCGTCAAGCCAAGTCCAAAGCGCGTTTGAGCAGCTACGACAAGCTGATGAACGAGGAGCAAAAGGACAAGGAGCAGCGCCTGGAGATTTTCATTCCCAATGGTCCCCGTTTGGGCAGCAATGTGATTGAAGCTAAGAATGTCAAGAAAGGCTTTGGCGATCGCTTGCTCTATGAAGATTTGAACTTCAACTTGCCTCCCGCAGGTATTGTCGGCATCATCGGACCGAACGGTGCCGGTAAAACGACCATCTTCCGCATGATCATGGACCAGCTCCAGCCAGATGCAGGCTCCTTCGCGCTGGGAGAAACCGCTAAGATTTCCTACGTCGATCAGAGCCATGCCAAGTTGGATCCGGAGAAATCCATCTATGAGATCATCGGCGACGGCCAAGAGCAATTTGAGCTAGGCGGTCAAATTGTGAACAGCCGTGCCTACCTGGCTCGCTTCAACTTTAGTGGGGGCGACCAGTCCAAAAAGATTGGGATCCTGTCCGGGGGAGAGCGCAACCGCTTGCACCTGGCCATGGCCCTGAAAGAAGGCGGAAACGTATTGTTGCTGGACGAACCTACCAACGATTTGGACATCAATACCTTACGTGCGTTGGAAGAGGGCCTCGAGCATTTTGCGGGCTGTGCGGTCATTATTTCGCACGACCGGTGGTTCCTGGACCGCGTGTGTACCCACATTCTGGCCTTTGAGGGAGACTCTCAAGTGTACTACTTTGAGGGATCATTCTCCGATTACGAAGAAAACAAGAAGAAGCGCTTGGGCGGAACCTCGGCTGAGCCTAAGAAGTTTAAGTACAAGAAACTCGTCAAGTAATGAAGCCCCGCGTAGCCAAAGGAACCCGCGATTTTTCCGCCCAGGAGGTAGCCAAACGTCAGTACGTCATGCATGTGCTGCGGACCACCTTTGAGGTCTTTGGCTACAGTCCGTTGGAAACCCCAAGCTTTGAGAACCTGGAAACCCTCATGGGTAAGTACGGGGAGGAAGGAGATCGGTTGATTTTCAAGATTTTGCGTTCGGGAGACTTTATGAAATCCGTCGCAGATCCCAGCCAGCCCAAAGGAAGCGAAGTGGCAGACAAGGCGCTTCGTTACGACTTGACCGTCCCCTTTGCGCGCTACGTCGTGCAGAATGCGGGTCAGTTGGCCTTGCCTTTTAAGCGCTACCAAATGCAACCCGTATGGCGTGCGGACAACCCGCAAAAGGGCCGCTTCCGCGAGTTTTACCAATGCGATGCGGATGTGGTAGGTAGCAAGAGTTTGTGGCAAGAAGTGGAGTTGATTCACCTGTACCAGCAGGCCTTTCAAGCACTTAAGCTCCCCGTGACCATTCGATTGAACAACCGCAAGGTTTTGGCCGGAATTGCCGAAGTCAGCGGGGTAGGCGATCGCTTGGTCGACTTTACCGTAGCGCTGGATAAGTTGGATAAAATTGGTAAGTCCGGTGTGCTGGCTGAACTGGAGGGCAAAGGCTTCACGGCTTCGGAATTGGCCGCGCTGGAACCTGCCATGCAGCCCTTTGGAGATGCAGCGGCATCGCTCGCATTCCTGCGCACCTGGTTGGCAACTTCCGAAACAGGCCTTCAAGGCGTGAATGAGTTGCAGTTTGTCCTGGATCATGCAGGCGAGGCGCCACTAGCTATTGATATTACCCTGGCTCGTGGCTTGAATTACTACACGGGCTGTATCCTAGAGGTTACGGCCAACGAAGTCCAAATGGGCAGCGTAGGGGGTGGCGGTCGCTACGATGATTTGACGGGCATCTTCGGTTTGAAAGACACCTCTGGGGTCGGCATTAGCTTTGGCTTGGACCGCATCATTCTCTGTCTGGAGGAGCTTGGGCGCTTGCCCGAAAGCCTAAGTCATGCACCGGTGGCTTTGGTCTTTTCGCTCAGTGAAACAGATGCTCCTTTTGCGTACGACTGGGCATTGCGCTTGCGCAAAACGGGACTTCGCGTGGAGTTCTATCCCGAAGCGGCTAAGCTCAAAAAGCAATTTGACTACGCTGAAAAACGTGGGATCCCTTTCGTTATTCTTCTGGGAGAAGCGGAACGCGCCGCAGGTCAAGCACAGTTGAAGAATCTAGCCACTGGTGACCAAGAGGCTCTGGATTTCAGCGATATGGCTGCCCGATTAGCGACCTATTAGGTCCGCCAAGCATCTCGGTAGGATCCATCCGCATCGTACTGTTCCGCTTGTTTGTGGGTATTGAACTTGCGGAAGGGGCGTGGGTCGTTTCCAACACCTGCTATGTACGCCCAGTTGCCCCAGTTTGAGGCTGCGTCGTAATCCAACAACATGGCCTCAAAATACGCGGCGCCCACGCGCCATGGCTGCTTTAAATCGTGAATCCAGTAGGACGCTGCATTTTGACGGGCTCGGTTGCTTTGGTAGCCTGTGGCTTTCAACTCTCGCATGGCAGCATCCACAAGTGGATCTCCGGTGCGTCCTTCCGTCCAGAGTTCAAAGGCTTTTCGGCTTCCCTTGGGGGTTGGTCGAGGGTCTGGCTGCTTCAGTCCGTGAGACCGAAAAAGTTGGCCCTTTGCTTCATAGGCGACCCATTGGAAGTACTCCCTCCAGAGTAATTCAAAACGAATCCAATAGATTTCCTCACATCCTCCGACCGCTTCCTCGACCTCCAGACATCGGTTCCACACCTCTTTGGGGTGAAGTAAGCCGCGGCTTAGGTAGGCAGAGAGTTTTGTGGAATCCAAAGATTGAAGCATGCCGTTACGGCGCGTTTTATAGTGGCGACCCGCGCCATCCTCTGAGATATACGCATAGAGGTGAGCACGCGCCTCTGCTTCCAAGGAGGTAAAAGGCCAAGTGGGTGCTTGAGGCCCTTCGAAACGCTCGATATCCTCGAATGGATGATCACCCAGTAGTGCTTCGACGCGCTTTCGAAAAGGGGTATACGTGGGGGGAAGGCCTCGGTCGAATGCCTGCCTAGGGGTCAATAGGGTACGGCTGTGGTAGCCCTGGCATCGAATGCCCGTTGATTTTACAGCTGCTTCGTCTTCTTGTTCCTCGTGCGCAGCGCCGTGGGTGAAGAAGATGACGCTGGGCGGAGAAGCTTTTACCGTGGATGCAAGGTCTTCGGACGCTCGTACTGCCACGACTCCATGCTGTGCCAATGCTTTCCGAAGCCCTTCAAAGCAGGCACTTTCGTACGCTGACCGGGCCTCAGAGGTGCGTGGTAAAGCATCCGGGTATTCGATGAGATTCGCTGGCGTTGTACGGCTTGGAACCCAAACTGCGCTCAATGCACCACCTGTCTCGGATTGCCAAGCCTTTGCCGCTTCCCAAGTGGGGTTGTTGTTCAGACGCTGATCATCGCGTATCCACCAAAGGCCTTTCATAGTTCTTCCATATGTTCATGAATCCAAGACGCGCGGTCGAGAAGCGCAGTTTTTTGTGGAGGAGCCATACGGTCCCAGGTTCTGTATACCATGCCAATGCGAGGGTTTTTCTCCAGCTTGGCACGGTGCCGATCGTGAAAGTCCCAGTAGAGGGCATTGAATGGACACGCTTTTTCACCTGTTTTGTCTTGGACCGAATACACACAGCTGCTGCAGTGATTCGACATTTTGTTCAGGTATGCCCCGCTTGAAACATAGGGTTTGCTCCCCAATTTTCCGCCATCCGCATACTGGCTCATGCCCCGGGTATTGGGTTGTTCAACCCATTCAATGGCATCTATATAAATACCTAAATACCAGCTATCTACTTCGTCTGGGTGCAATCCCAAAAGCAATGCAATATTCCCGGTGACCATCAAGCGTTGGATATGATGCGCATAGGCGTTGGAGAGGCTTTGCTCAATAGCCTGGGAAACGCAACGCATAGAGGTCTTGCCCGTGTAAAACCAGGAGGGAAGAGGCCGTTGGTGGTTAAAGAAGTTGAGATCAGCATAGGTGGGCATTTCGGCCCAGTAAATCCCTCGTACAAATTCGCGCCATCCTAAAATTTGACGGATAAATCCCTCAACCGAATTGAGGGGCGCATGCCCGTTGCGGTAGGCAGCTTCTGCCGCCTGAATCACCTCCATGGGCGCCAGCATTTTGGTATTCAGGGCAAAGCTCAGCAAGGAATGGTAGAGGTAGGGCTCGTGATCTACCAAGGCATCTTGGTAGGCGCCAAAATGTACGAGGCGATCTGCCACAAAGGCATCCAACACCTGTAGCGCCTCGCGCCGATCCAAGGGCCAAGGGAAGGCATGTGATCGGCTTTCGCCCCAGCGTGGCAATCCTGCTTCATCCAATTCGCGGTCCAAGCTGCTCAAATCATGGTTGAAAAAGGGGATTGGGGGTGGCTGATGCCCTTTTGGCCAGGCTTGGCGATTGTCCGCATCGTAGTTCCATTGCCCACCTGCTGGTTGGTCTCCGTCCATCAGAATGCCTGTCTTCTTACGCATCATGCGGTAAAAAGACTCCATGAGGTAGGTTTTCTTGCCGGAGAAATGTGTGGCTACCGCTTGGCGATCCGTCAGAAAGTGTTCGGTGGAGACGAAATGGTCAACGACAGAACGCAGGGATTCATCCAGACGGTATTCGTCAGGTTCTTGCGCTTCCCAAGCCTCAATACGACCTGCGTCTTTTTCTGCACGTAGGTAGGCCGCAAGGTCTTGCACTCCTGCGCTGAGATCTACATAGGTCACGTTGTGGCCAAGTTCTCCAAGGAATGCGGCAAAACGGCGCATAGCCCCAAGAAATCCCAGCATTTTCTGCCGGTGGTGTGGCGCATACGTCAGCTCCTCGTGGGATTCCACGAAGTAGTAGCACACCTCTCGTGGTTCGATAGCGGCAAACCATGAATGCGCGGGATTGAGCTGGTCGCCCAAGATTAAACGTCCAATCATGGCGTGGATTTTTGGCGGGAGCATCGCTCAGAACAGTACTTTACCTGATCCCAATCGCGCTCCCACTTTTTGCGCCACGAAAAGGGTCGGCCACATACGACGCAGTCTTTAGTCGGCAGGTGCGCCTTTTGGATGCGTTTAGGGGCGGGCATAGGGCAATGCAGATTCGGATTCAAAGCGGCCGTAATGGTCTAATCCTTGGCTGTGGAGTAGGCCACCTTGGAAGTCCCAAAAGCCATCTTCACGAGGTACTATGGACGCTTGGATGGACGTGAGGTGAAAAACATAGAGGGCTGTGCCGTTGAACAAGGGATGGGTTTCCTTCCAGTCCAATTGGACAGAAATCAAGGCTTCCTCCAGGGATGACTGGGGGTAGGGGTGGAAGGTCCAACCTACGGCAGCGGCTTCTGAGGCGTGGGCTGGATACGCCGCACTGCATTGATGGGCCTCGTGGAGCTTTTCACTGGGCATCCAATGCAAGCTTGTGGGACGTTTAGCGTCCAGCAAGGCACGCGTTTGATGTCGGTCACTTTCGGGCCTTAGGAGTATACCCACACTGGCGGGTGAGGCTCCAACGTGCAGAATTTGGGAAACGGGGCAAACATTGGCGCCCTGCTCAGTTTCTGTGCAAAGCATGGCGACTAAACGACCGCCGTACAAGGAGTTAAAAAACTGCGCGCGGTACCGGTCACTCCATGCCGCCCACTCTTCCGGACGGTAAACGGTTTTCATACCCGCAAGCGCCCCATGCCTCCATTGATACCAATGACCTCACCGCTCATCCAGGGCGATTGCAATACGGAGGCTGCAAGTGCTGCAATGTCTTCAGGCTGACCCACACGCTTGAGGGGGTGGCGCTCTGCAGAGGCTTGTGCCCGAGCTTCGTTGCCCAAAAGTTTACTGGCAAGTGGCGTTTGGGTCAAGGAGGGTGCAATCGCGTTGACGCGAACATGGGGGGCCCATTCGGCAGCAAGACTGCGGGCAAGACCTTCCACAGCGCCTTTAGCCATGGCAATGGACGCATGGAAGGGCATACCTTGACTAACGGCAACAGTGCTGAATAGCAAAACGGAGCCTTGGCCCTCCTTCAAGGCCTTCTCGGCGACTTGACAGGCGTGCGCAGCGGAAAGGGCATTAATGGTAAAATCGTCGATAAAATCCTGCTCCTTCAGACTTTTGAAGGGTTTTAGGTTGATGCTTCCTGGGGCAAAAACTAAACCGGAAAGTGCCGATGGAACATCCTCTGAAGTGAGTTCACGCACATCTTTTTGCAACGAAGTCAAGTAGGGGTGTTCCAAATCGCAGGCCCCACGGCTGAGGCCAATAACAGGATGGCCTTGCGCCAAGAGGAGTTCGGTAAGGGCCCTGCCAATCCCTTGACGGTGGCCCACAATGAATATCGGATGCTGCATGCTACACCTAACACGGGAGGTGTATTTTTGTTGAAACCCTTACGCCAAAGCTGTATGAAACGAATCGCCCTTGCCCTCCATCAGACCTGGAGTTTGAACGATTGGGAGTCCCTTGCCTTGGGAAAGGCCCGAATTGCCTTGGATCCAGATAGCCAGTCCCGCGTTGAGGCGAATCGTAGAGTTCTTTTAGACCGTATGGCACAAGGGCATACCATGTACGGCATCAACACAGGGTTTGGCAGTTTGTGTACCACGCGAATTGCGGACGATGAGCTGAGCGCTCTGCAGGTAAACCTCATTCGCAGCCATGCGGCTGGCACCGGGCCTTTAGTCGGTCCTGAATTGGTTCGTTTAATGCTCGCGTGCAAAGTGAAAGCTCTTTGTCAAGGATATTCAGGGGTAGAGTGGCGGACGGTAGAGGCTTTTAATGCGCTCCTGGACCACGACATCCTCCCGAGTGTGCCTTCCATGGGCAGCTTAGGCGCTTCTGGGGATCTTGCCCCCCTCAGCCATCTGACGTTGGTGGCCATGGGCGAAGGTGAAGCCTTGGTGGGGAATTACCGCCTTCCAGGGGCCGAAGCTTTGGCAAGCAAAGGCCTAAAGCCCATAAGCCTAGGGGCGAAAGAAGGATTGGCCTTAATTAACGGCACCCAATTCATGCTCGCGCATGGCGTTTGGGCGGCTATTCAAACTCAGCGGATTGCCTATTGGGCGGACTTGGTAGCTTCAGCTTCCTTAATGGGTTTTGATGGGAGTTCGGCTCCTTTTGATCCGAGGATTCACCAAGTGCGCCCCCATGCAGGTCAAGCGCTCGTGGCTGCACGTGTGCGAGATTTTTTACAAGACAGCGCAGATTTTCAACCTGTAAAAGAGCACGTTCAGGACCCCTATTCCTTCCGATGTGTCCCCCAGGTGCACGGAGCTTCGAACGATGTTTGGCAGCACGTCACGGAGGTGATGCTGCGCGAAGCAGAGGCCGTTACCGACAATCCCAATGTTTTTACGGAGGACGGGGATGTCATTTCTGCCGGAAACTTCCACGGACAGCCTTTGGCCTTGGCTTTGGATTACGGCAAGATGGCCTTGTGCGAGTGGGGAAGTATTTCCGAACGGCGTCTCAACCAGCTTTGCCTGGGCAAGCGAGGCCTCAAGCCCTTTTTGGCGCTGAATCCTGGTACTGAGAGTGGTCTGATGATTCTGCAATACTCTGCAGCTTCTCTCGTTAGTCGCAATAAGGTGCTTTCGCACCCCAGTAGCACCGACAGTATTGACAGTTCCGCAGGTCAGGAAGATCACGTAAGTATGGGTAGCATCGCTGGCGTTCACCTGCTTGAAGTGCTCGGACGGACCTGGACGCTCTTAGGAATGGAGTGGATGGCTGCAGTTCAAGCGCTGGAACAATCAGGTCGGGCGCCTGGGTCCTTTGTCGCCTCACTCATCGCTGCCTACCGCGAAAAAGTGCCTGCAGTCAAGGGAGATCGCATCATTTCCACCGAAATCGAGGCGGCAACGGACTTTTTACAAAACACCCCTATCGAGGATCCGGAGTTTTTGCGCTTTGCATAAACGGCTCTATGCTTAAAGGCGCTGCGCAAAGGCAGCTACGGCGTACAACCCTGCAGTTTCGGTGCGCAGTCGATGCGGACCCAAGTGCACATGCTGAAACCCTTTAGTCGCTGCTTGCTGGTACTCTGCTTGGGAGAAATCCCCTTCTGGCCCGATAAGCACTAGGCTGTCATCCTGCGGGTGCGCGGCAAAGGCCTCAACTAAGCTGGTTTTAGGGGCGTCCAAACACGTAGCGATGTAGCGGCGTGTTTCCGAGGCATTTTCGAGTACACGTTCTAGGGATTGCGCCGGATGGAGAATGGGCAAGCGACCTTTATGACTTTGCGTACACGCCCCCTTCATGATTTTGAGAGCCTTTTCGGCATTCCAATGCTTGCGCTCCGAGTGAAAGGTCCAAATGGGCGTAACCGCGTGGATGCCCATTTCTACGGCTTTTTCCAAAAAGAAATGCATGCGGTCCACGTTCTTGGTAGGGGCAATGGCGACGTGCAGGTGCCCAGCTACAGTGCCATACTCCGGGGATTCATTCAGAATTTTACCCGAGACAGAACGCTTGCTAATGGATTCAATGTGAGCGGTGTAAACGGTTCCACTTCCATCAAAAACCAACACCTTGGCTCCCAGGTCTATGCGTAAGACTTTGGTCGCATGGACGACTTCTTCGGGGTCCAAATAAACCTGCGTTCCTTCTTTGTATCCCCAGAAACTGTGCATTATGCGCCGATTTTATCTCGGTTTTTCACCTTGGAAGCGCGGTAGTTCTCTTCGATGAATTCGATGATGGCACCCGCCACATCGATGCCGGTGGTGCGTTCGACGCCCTCCAAACCAGGGGAAGAATTCACCTCAAGGATCAATGGACCGCGATCACTTTGAAGTAAATCCACACCGGCAACCTTTAGGCCAAGTGCCTGAGCCGCTTGAATGGCCGCTTTCTTCTCAGAGGCCTTCAATTTGATCGGCAACCCATGACCTCCGCTGTGCAGATTGGAACGGAATTCTCCTTCCTTTCCCTGACGCTTGTAGGCCGCCACGACTTTGTTCCCGACGACAATGGCGCGCACATCGGCTCCTTTGGCCTCCTTGATAAATTCTTGAACTAAGATGTTTGCGTTTAGGCCGTAAAAAGCTTCAATTACACTTTTGGCCGCTGTTTTAGATTCGGCCAAAACTACGCCCTTGCCCTGTGTGCCTTCCAGTAATTTCACCACCAAGGGAGCCCCTCCCACAATCTTGATCAACGACTCGATGTCGGTAGGTTGCTTGGCTACTGCCGTTTTTGGGATGGCCACGCCTTCTTTGGCCAAAATCTGAAGCGCACGCAGTTTGTCGCGTGAACGCACAAGCGCCAACGAACTTACAGGGGTGAAGATGTGCTTCATCTCAAATTGACGCAGCATGGAGGATCCGTACACCGTAAGCGATGCTCCGATGCGAGGGATGACAGCATCCACGTTTTCAATCTTGTGATCGCCGTAGTAGATATCCAGCTCGCCTTTTGAGAGGACCGCGTAACTCTTGCGCACATTCATCACTTTGACCGTATGGCCACGCTCTTCAGCGGCGGTCACGAGGCGACGCGTTGAGTACAAGTTTCGGTTGGCAGAAAGGATTAGGATGTTCATGGGTGCTTTCGCTGGCTTTGTTTTTTAGATACGTCTTTGCGTCGAACGTCCACCAAGAAACCCTCGCGGAGGAAGGTTCGGCCCAGCAAAGCAGGATACTTCATGACGGTGCGGTCGGTAAGGGTAAAGGAGGCTGTAAAAATGGTGCCAAAGATTCGCATGGGCAAGTCGACTAAAAAGCGCTCCTCCGCAGCGCCATTGCTCGATTTAACCGTGGCATTGGAAAACGTTTCAAACCTGGTCCAGCTCCCCTCGGGCAAAAATTGCACATGCAAGACGTCGTCGGTGACATGAAAGCGCTCACAATGTAGACTTGAACGGTAGGCTCCTGAGTCCACGCGACAAGGAACATCCAGCCATTCCAAGGAAGGAAAGTCGACATGCTCTATCCGGCCAATCACTTGCTTAGTCATGCATTCGGGCTGTTGCGGCGCTGCTCATCGAGCCAAAACGCTGGTGTTGGTAGGCAAAAAAACCGGCTGCGCCCACCATGGCTGCGTTGTCGGTCGTGTAACTCAATGGAGGAAGGTAGAGATCCCAGTTATGTTCAGCAGCAAGCGTTTGGCATGCCTGACGGAGGTGGGAGTTTGCACTTACCCCTCCCGCAAGTGCAATTCGCTTGATGCCCGTTTGTTGGCTCGCCTCTTGAAGACCTTTTAACAGAGGCTGAATCAAGGCTGCCTGTATACTAGCGCACCAATCCGCCACTTCGTCGGTCAGGGTGGCTGGAACTTCTTTACTGCGGGCTTGCATACTGCGCAGGATGGAGGTCTTCAAGCCGCTGTAACTAAAGGTTAGCGCCGGCACCTGGGGCTGTGCAAAGCTGAACTTGGCTTGGCCTGATTGGGCCAAACGATCGATCACGGGTCCACCCGGATAGGCCAATGAAAGCAGCTTTGCGGCTTTGTCAAAGGCTTCACCTACAGCGTCATCTTGAGTTTCTCCGAGGACCTCAAATTGATTCCAATCGTGAACCACCACCAGTTGGGTATGTCCGCCAGACACCGTTAGGCAGAGGTAGGGAAATCCCGGAATGGCGGTTTCTTGAATGCCAGGCTCCACGAGAAAATGGGCCAACATGTGGGCCTCCATATGGTGAACATTCACCAAGGGGGCGCCAATCGACAGGGCCAAGGACTTGGCATAACTGTGTCCCACCAGCAGAGATCCTAAGAGACCAGGGCCTTGTGTGACGGCAACGGCATCCACGTCTTTGAGAGCCCATCCGGCCTTTTTCAGGGCGCTCTCTACGGTTGGCACGAGCGCTTCCATGTGTGCTCGTGATGCGAGTTCCGGTACCACACCTCCGTACTGCTCGTGTAGCACTTGCGTATAGACCACATTGGAACGCACCTGGAAGCCTTCCAGCGTCGCGACGGAGGTATCGTCGCAACTCGTTTCAATGGCCAGAATTCTTGGCAAGGTCATTGTCATGCTGCAAAGGTACCTCTACCTTCGTGTTCATGCGCCGACTCCTCTGGATCCTACTTGCTTCGCTTGTCACCTTTTTGGTGGGTGGCGCGAGCTTTGTGGCCTGGCTTGGTGCGCACCCCGATCGTGTAAATGCCTTTGCAGAGTCCTGGCTGAGAGAATGGGTGAATACACATCCTCTAGAGGACTCCGTTCAAGTGGACTGGCAAGGGATTGCCTGGCAGCCCTGGACCGGGTTGCATGTAGAAACGCTCTCTTTGGGGAGCGGAGCCGATCGCATCAAGCTTCATGGATTAAAGGCCGAAGGGATTTGGTGGGCAGATGGCGGTCTTAAACTGACCTCCTGCGCTTGGGATTCCTTGGTGGTCACCGGTCAACCTACCGCTTCTTGGGCCCATTGGTTAGACCCCTGGCTTCCAACGGATACCACGGGAGATCCCTTTCTATGGAGTGTGGGCGAGATTCATGGCCATATTCGCTACCGAAAATCGGCTATGGATCCATCGTATGAGCTATCCTTGGCCCTCAGCCATGTGTCCAATCGGGGGGCTACTGGACTGCAAGCCACCTTGGCATTGCCCATCCAGGGGCTTGAAACGGTCGTCCTCCAAGGGGACTATGAAGCAGAAACAGACCTTTGGAGTCTTTCGGCAGAAACAGCCGGCTGGCGGGCGGAAAGCCAAGTGATACTCGCACCAACAGGTCCTGTAATTCAATGGGATGTGGCAGGAAAAAGTTGGGAAGGCAGTGCATCGGGGGCCATTCTTGGAGATTCTACGTTTTCCACATTTAAGTTGGTGGCTACCCAAGCATTTTGGCGTGATCGCTCGTGGGTAGCAGAAGGGTCACTCACGGGCGAACACTGGGCGATCCAGCTCCATGAAGACCGAGGAGAAAAAACACTTGCAACGCTTGCTGCTCGCGGTGACTTTTCCAAAGCAGAACTGGACGTTGAATGGGATCAATGGATGGGTGGTGTGCTAGATGCCCGCCTAACCGATTTGAGCCTCGATGGGGCATTGCATGCGGTGCTGTCCTTTGAGCAGGAGGTAAACCTCTCCTGGACCGGAAAGGGGGACCGGATTGCATGGTCAGATCAAGTACTGCAAGGGTGGTCTTTGGACGGCGAAGGGGGCTTGGATGCCTTGGTTTTGGAGGCGAGCCTAAAAGATCCACACATCAAACGCTTATCCGCTGAACTGCTTTTAAAGCGCGACCGGTTGAATGTATCCTGGGCTTGGGATGAAGAAACCACCTGGCTGAATGGATTGGGGCTTCCTCCCAACGGAGCGGTAGCGGGGTATTTCTCCTGGGCCCAAGGCGGAAGTGCCCACCTTGAAAACGCCCTCGATGCGGGATATTCACCTCTCTTCGTGGATTGGCAGGCCACCGCAAAGGGCGTGCATACCGTGGACGCGCGCATTGGAGACTACCGGTTCACCATGACGAGCAGCAAAGGGCCCTTGAATTGGGCATTCGATGCCATTCCAGGAGATCTTCCCTCCGCACTAAATGCATGGCTTGAAGGACGTTTCCAGTGGGCCTCTCAACAAGGACTTCAAGAGATTTTGGTATACGGGCCTGGCTTTGAGGCCCAGTATGCCCTCAGGAAGGGCTATCAGCAGCTTAAAGCCGAGGGTCAAGCAGAGGGAGGCCGATGGACTTTTGAAAGTGCGTCTCCTCTTCAGGGTTTTCGTCCCATAGAAACTCACGCTACATGGTTGTCCGATGGGGTGGAAAGCCAGTTGCATTGGTATAGCCGAAAGGACCAAATAGACCGCCTTCAAGTTGCTTTCAAAGCGCGCGAGGTGGGCATTGTGGCGGACGTTCGTCTAGCTTTGGACCGAAGCGCAAAGCTCTGGAAAGGAGAACTTGAACCGAGTTCACTCACTATCCAAGGCCGAAGTGGCCAATTCTCAGGTGGGAAGCGTTTGTCCTACGATTGGGACCAACAGCGCTTTGCGTTTAACGATGCCTTGGTGTGGTCGGGAGAAGCCGGCGCCATAGGGGTGATCGGCGCCCTCAGCCCAAATCCAAACGAGGTCCTCCGCGTTCAGTGGGAATCCTTGCCGTTGCCTGTGTGGACCCAAGCATTTGGTCTTCCGGAGCTACCCATAGAGGGTGAATTATGGGGACAGTTCATTTTCGCAGGTTCTATTGGGCAATGGCAGACTAGCGCGGATGCCTGGATTCCTGAGCTTAAAATCGATCGCCATTCGCTTGGCTCCCTGGAGTCCCAGTGGGATGTGGATATGGAAACCGGCAAGGTGGCGATGAAGGCTCAGGCTGGATGGCCCGGTCAGGATTCTCTGTGGTTTTCAGCCACCGGGGAGCGCAATCCCACGTGGGACGTGGAATGCACCATTGATCGCTTGCCGCTCAACCTCCTAAACGGCTTTACCGAAGGCAGCTTAGATCACTGGGAGGGGGCATTATCGGCCGAACTAGGGCTTCGTGAGGTAAACGGCGACTTTATCGGATCGGGGGGAGGTCGTTTAGAGCAAGCCGCTTTCACCTTGCCCATCACGGGGGTCCGTTACGAGGGTAGCCCACGACTCCGCCTCCGAGGAAAAGCGCTCAGCATTCAAGGCCAACTCAGAGATAGCCATGGCATTGGTACCCTTGACATGAATGGAACCGTTGACCTCCAAGCGCCGGCGGGTAAGACGGTGGATGTACACTTTAGGAGCGCACGCTTTTTGGCGGTGGATTTGGAGCGTGGGGAGAACTTCTACGGCTATGTTCGTGCGAAGGGCGAAGGCCGGCTTTCGGGTGGTTTTTCTGGCCTGCGTTTGGACCTCGAGGCCACGCCTCTAGATTCGTCCTTATTCGTGCTTCCCTTGGATGCCCCGGTTACCCTAGACGATGTGGGATTCTTGTCGTTTCGAAAGCGCGAAGCCACCGCTCTTGGTCTGGCTACTACGGAGGTGAAGTCTGATTTTCGCTTTGATTTGGGCCTAAAAGTGCACGTCAATCCGGCGATTACGGCCCGAATTATTTTGGACGAAACGGTAGGAGACATCCTCGAAGGACAGGGACAGGGCGAACTCAGCATTGACTATCCCAACAGTGGGGACCTTGCAATGAACGGAATGCTGACCCTGAATAAGGGCACCTACCTCTTCACATTGGAGAACCTGATCAACAAGCCCTTCTCCGTCGAGCCTGGGGCGAGCCTCACGTGGTCAGGCGACCCCTACCATGCTCAAGTGGACCTGACGGCCGTATACAAGACCCGGACCAATCCGGGCCCGTATTTAGGGCTTAGCAGCCAAGAGCGCTTACCGGTGGACGTGAAGCTGCATGTCACGGACGATTTGATGCAGCCCAACCTGGGCTTTGATATTGCGCTGCCCACAGCGGGGAGTGCCACGCAAGCCGCATTACAAAGTCGGTTGGTGTCAGCAGATGAAAAGACTACGCAAGTGCTCAGCTTGCTCACGTTACATAGTTTTTGGGATCAACAGCAAGGCTGGTCGACGACGGGAGTTTCAGCGGTGGAAACGAACACCACTCAAGTCTTAGCTCAGCAATTCTCCAATTTCATGTCACAGGGCTTGGGCAGCAATTGGGACGTTCAGTTGGCCTATTCCAACGATGCACAGACGCTTCAACGTCAAATGGACGCCAGCATTGGCCGCAGTTTCTTGGACGATCGCCTCAAAATTCAAACCGAAGTCGGAATACCCGTGGGTGCTCGGCAGGCCTCTTTAGGCCTAGGCGATGTGACGCTGACGTACCGTTTGTCAGAGGATGGACGCTGGGTTGCAACGGCGTATTCGGTCCGAAATTCCGACATGGCCTTTACTGGTCAACCCGTGGCGCAAAAACAAGGGCTGGGTGTACAGCTGCAGCTTAGTGGGTCCAGTTGGACCCAACTTTGGCAGCGTCTGCGTCAAAAAGGTCAGCCTTAAAGCGTCTGATTGGCCTCAATGTGCAGGCCATACCCTTCAATACCTACGCGCTTCATAGGGTGGTTGGTGAGTAAGGTGATGTGCTGTACCCCCAATTGGCGCAAGATCTGGGCACCCACTCCATAGTCCAAGGGGTCCTTTCCAAAGGAAGGCTGTTCGCTGCTGTTGCCTCGTAGCTTTTCCACAAAATCCTCAACGCTCGGCTGGCTAGGACGTTGGTTCATGCAGACGACAACGCCTTTGCCGGCTTCCGCCACTTTTTGCAAGGCACGTTGAACGTGAACAAAGGGGCTTTTCATACCCTGCAAGTCGTCCAGAATACTGCCCCGGCGTTCACCAGACTGCATCCGAACGAGCACATTTTCGTTCGAGGTCCAGGTTCCGCGACTCAAAGCAAGATGGACTTGGTGGGTGGTCGTTTGTTCGAAGACGTGCAAGGCAAAGGGCCCAAACTCCGTATCGACGGTCCATTGATCCTTCAAGACAATCAGGGATTCGCGCTCAATTCGGTAGGCAATAAGTTGCTCAATCGTGATGAGCTTGAGGCCCCATTTTTGGCTCATGAGAATGAGTTCGGGCAAACGGGCCATGCTCCCGTCTTCGTTCATGATTTCGACAATCACACCGGCAGGTTGCTTGCCAGCCAATCGGGCCAAATCAATCGCCGCCTCCGTATGTCCCGCCCGGCGCAATACGCCCCCGGGACGTGCGCGCAAGGGGAAAATATGGCCAGGACGTTGAAAATCCTCCGGACGGCTTTCCGCGTGCACCAGGGCTTGAACCGTTTTCGCGCGGTCCAAGGCCGAAATCCCCGTAGTCACGCCATTTCCCTTTAAATCCACAGACACCGTGAAGGCCGTTTCATGGGGGTCCGTATTGTGCTGAACCATAGGTGTAAGGCCCAAGGCATCGCAGCGGTGATCGGGAAGCGGGGCGCAAATCAAGCCCCGGCCATGGGTGGCCATGAAGTTGATCGTTTCTGCGGTGATGCCTTCTGCAACCGCCAAGAGATCCCCTTCGTTTTCGCGGTCTTCGTCGTCTACGACAATCACCATCTTGCCTTGAGCCAAATCGGCCAAAGCATCTTCAATGGAACTAAAGGGAGAGGTGCTCATTGGTTGTTGCGCTTAGTAGGCTGCCAAACCCCCGAGGTGTTCCGAGGGCTTCGCAGGAATTGGACTAACCCGTGAATCAAGGCGATGTTCATCCAGGTAAAATAGGAAAGGGGTTTGATGCGCTTAGCTAGGACTTTTGGCAAGAGCGTGCGTGGATAGAGCAGAAGTGCCGTTACAGCGCCAAAGGTTAGGAGGTTCCAGGCCACCAAAGCAAATTCGCGGTAGTAAAGCCCCGTCGCACATTCGGACAGTAAAACGCCACTGACGATCAACGGGAAGACCCACCGGAGGAGTTTATGGCCCACAAATGCCAGCGTGACGCCCACGGAGCGAAGATTCCAGGGCATGCGGTAGCGGAAGATGTTCTGCCAGTTGCCATGGCTGATGCGGACTTTTCGGCGGTACTCCATGTGCGCATCGTTGCTCACGTCTTCGGTGCAAGTCGCCAAGGCGGCATGCTGCACACGTTTTCCACGGGCAAAAACCCGCATGGTGAGGAAGAAATCCTCCATGAAGGTTCCTGCAGGAATGGGGGTAAAGGCCTCTCGACGAATGGCATAGCACCCGCCTTCGACGCCCATGGTCATGCCCCAGAGTTCGCCTTCGCAGACTTTGGTGCGGTTTTCCCACCCGATGTAGGAACGCTCCTCTGTGGCAATGCTTTTGTAGCGATCGCCTTGGCCCAGACCGCGGTAGGTGAGCTCGCCGCCGACCAGATCCGTTCGGCTATCCAGTACCAGAGGGGCGACCAAATGCTTCAAGGCCATCGGGTGGAAGAAAATATTGGCATCCGTGCCCACCACGATGTCTGCGTGGCCTTTTTGCACCAAGTAGTTGATAATCTTGGATTTGCCCGAACGCTCCACCATGCGCTCCCACCGTAAGTTGGGCATCTCCTGGGCCACCTCGGCCAATATGGCCTCTGTGCCATCGCTGCTCCAGTCGGAACCCACCCACACCGTCAAGCGATCCACCGGATAGTCCAGATTTTGAAGGCTGGTGAGTTTTTCACGCAGGACGGCTTCCTCGTTGTAGGCGGCAAAGACGAGATCCACGGAGGGCCATTCGTGGTCTTTGGGGACATCAAAGGCGGTGGGAGTCGGTTTAGGCCGTTTTATAAAATGCCAAAGCCGCACTAAACCTGGAAAAAGTACATACGGAATAAGGCCTGCTCGCACAGCGGTCAAAAGCCCTATCACCAGCAAGTAGCAACGAGCAAAGAGGTCTAAGTAGGTCCAGGATTCCATAAACAGCTTACAAAGCACGCAAAAACGCCACCCATGCGTCGTCTGCAAAGGTAGCGCGCGCATGGGCCTGCGCTGCGGCCCCTTGGGCCATTCGGTAGTCCTTGTCGTCTACCAAGCGCTGAATGGCTGCCGCAAAAGCTTGGGGTTCATTCGCCACGGAAATCCCCGGAGCGTTTTGCAGTCCCTCAGCGCCAATCGAGGTAGTCACAATCGCTTTGCCCCGAACCATGGCTTCCAGCAGCTTGATGCGCATGCCACTGCCTGATAAAATGGGGGCAATAAAAATCCCGTGGGCGTCAAAAGAAAAGCCGTCTTCCAATCGAGGGAGGTGGGTAAGGCCGCTGGGAGCATGCACGTGCGAAGGCCAGTGCCGCGAAATAACCGTCACCGGGACGTGAACATGCGGATGGACCTGCTCCAAGTACCACTGCAAGCCTTGCACGTTGGGCAACCAATCCAAGGCACCGAGGTGGTAGACCCCACTGGCGGCTGCACCGCTGGAGGTCCAGGGACCGGCTGCATCGTAGGTGCAGGGCAAGGCACGTACGGACTTTGCACCCAAACGGCTTAGCGCCTCGGCATCTTCCTGTGAAATCGCCCAGACCTCGGCGCCTTGCACCATGAGGCTTTCCCAGCGCTTCAGACGACGAGTTTGCCAAGCGGTAAAGGCTTTCTTGGGGCTCCATGGCATTCCTGCCAGGGTCCGTTCCCAAATTTGATGCTCCACGTTGTGGGCCCGAAGGATCCACGGGGTGCTGCCAAATGCAACGCAGTAGACCGCCATGAACAAAGAGTCCACGACTATGAGGTCGGCTTGAGCGGCCAGCACCGAAATGCGGTGACGCACGGTGGCATGGTCAAAGCGTGCTGCAAAGTAGGAGGCAGGGTGGAGGAGGTGTCCCAGGAGCCCACGGAGACTGGGGGAAACCCGAACAGCGGGCGCTTCAAAGTCTATACCTGCGGGCACTTGAGGATTGGAAACAAAGTGCTTGTCCGTGTTTAGAGCCAACACGTGAACCTCGTGTCCAGCCTTGACTTCCAAGCGAATTAAGGCCTCCATCGCCAAGCTGCTTCCGTCTCGGCCCGGGTAGGGTACTTTGTTGCAGAGGTGAAGGATTTTCATGCGCGTTGGGGAATCCAGCCAAAAAGGCGCTTTCGAAGGCGCGCAAAACTATTCATCGTGGCATCGTTGGCGGCCCAAACGGTCATCCACAAGGCGATGGGTAAGAGAATGGCATTGGGCAACCAAATGGCCCAAAACGGTGAAATCAGCCACTCGCGCCCCATTTTCTCGAAGATGATGGTTAGGACGTAATGGAAGAGGAAGAGGAGGACGGAAATCACGAAAGGCAGTCCAAACCCACCTTTTTGGATGATGGCACCCAAGGGAGCCCCAATGAAGAAGAGCAAGATGCAGGCGATGGCCACACTGAACTTCTTGTGAAACTCCAGGTAATGACGCGCAATGATCTGATTTCGCCAGACATATTCGGATTGAATTTGCTCCATGTAGTCTCGGTTGGCTTGCGCCGAATGGATCGCATTATTCACCGCCCGGAAGAGGTAATGGCCCTTTAACCGCTCCTTCATATAGTACGCTTGAGCCGAATCCGGCTGCGCCAGGGCCTCGTCCCCCACGGGCTGAAACGCAGCGCTATCTGCCGTTGCCCAACCGTAGTATTTGTTGCGCATGATTTGGCCCACCTCGGATTGGCGCTGGCTATATTGACCATACAGTTCCGTAATCGCATGATCTAACTGGGCGACGCTCAGCATGTTGTACTCGTCACTTCGATTAACGGAATACAAATCGCCCACCTGAAACGAGCCCATATTTACCCGAATGAGCATACGCTCAAAGGAACTCTCAAGGAAAGGTTTGCGCTCGCGTTCCTCGCGCTTCTCCGCCTTGTATTCCTGGTAGCTCGTCCCATTAAATAACTCCATTTCCATCCATCGGCTGCCTTCGCTGTAGTGGAGAACCGCTCGGGGCGCCATGATGACGGTGTGATTGCCTTGGCCGCGCTCGCGGTGGTCGTAGATGAGAATGTCCTGCACCTCATTGTCGGACTTGGCGCCAATTTTAATGCTGTAGCCATCGATGCCCCCGTAAAAAATGCCGGGCTGTAGGTTGAAGGTGGGGCGTTGCTTCGCAATGTTGATCAACAGGTTTTCCCCTTTGAAGTTGGCGACGGGGATGAGGTTGTTGGCGACAAAGAACATGCCCACGGAAATTAGGCCCAGTCCCAGCAGGACGGGACGAATCAGGCGATAGAAAGAAGCCCCTGAGGATTTGGCTGCGGCCAGTTCACGAGATTCGGCCAAGTCGCCGTAGACCATAATGCCCGCAAAGAGTACGGCCACAGGAGCCGCCATGGGTAAAACCGAAGCGGACCAGTAAAAAAGAAGTTCGAGAATAACCCACCAATCAACGCCACGACCAGCTAAATCGTCTACGTATTTCCACACCATCTGCATGAGCAGAAAGAAGACGGAAATCCCAATCGTCTTCAGGAAGATGCCGGCGAAGGACCGGAGGACATACCAATCGATGCGTTGCATGCAGCAGGATTACATCCCCTTGGGAGCTATGTAATCGTACCCGGGGTAGTTGGCCTTGTTAAACGTGACTTTAGAGACAGGAACGCTCTGATTCACATCGTATTGTACAATGCGCAACGTAGTGGTCACGTCATTGGTGCCAAATTCCTGGTAGGAATGGATGCGCTTGGTGCGCATGTTGATCCCTAGTACCACGTCTCGAACGTCCACATTGTTTTTGGGTTTCATTCGGATGTAGACCACCTTAGTGCCCCCAGAAAGCGTTTCCTCGCCAGCCCACTGGAAGTTGGAGCCGGTTTCATACTTCTTCAAGATAGAGGCAGGGGTGTACTGCGTTTCATCCCCATCCAACTTGCGGACAACAATTTCTTCGTCCTCCTCGCTCACTGTGGTCAATCGGCTACCATCTAAAAAGATCTTTTGACCGTTGAGGATCAAAAGGGCTTTTTCGCCCACCACCTGCACTTGGCCAGAGGTTTTGCGCTGCACCTTCTTGCCATCACGGCCAGGTGCTTCAATGACCATGGCGAACTGGATGTTTTGATCTTTGTAGGCTAAGGTTTTGGTCTGAACTTCTTTCAAAAGGGACATGGGATCGCCACTTTGGGCAAAGGCCATAGAAGACCATGCAAAGGCCAAAACAGTGAAAAGGAGTGAGGAGTACTGCTTCATAATCTTAGTTGCCGTTCAGGCGTTCCATCAGATGGTGTTCGTCTTGAATGAGGACTTGGCGCGCCTTGGATCCTTCAAAAGGACCTAAGATTCCCGCATCTTCCAATTGGTCGATGAGGCGTCCTGCGCGGTTGTAGCCCAGTTTCAGCTTGCGTTGCAAAAGCGATGCCGAACCTTGTTGGTTCTGCACCACAATGCGAGCGGCTTCCACGAAGAGGGCGTCGCGTTCGTCTGCGCTGTAGTTGCCGCCTCCGCCACCCGAGGAATCTTCGCCGGAGTATTCGGGCAAAGCATAAGCGTCGGGATAGGCCTGTTGCGAGCCGATAAATTCACATACATCCTCCACTTCAGGGGTGTCCAAGAAGGCACACTGCAAACGGATCAAATCGTTGCCCGCGGAGAAAAGCATGTCCCCCTTTCCGATCAGCTGTTCCGCACCGCCAGCGTCCAAGATGGTGCGCGAGTCAATTTTGGCCGAGACTTTAAAGGCAATTCGGGCCGGGAAATTGGCCTTGATGATACCCGTAATGACGTTGACCGACGGACGCTGCGTGGCAATGATTAGGTGAATGCCAATGGCGCGCGCCAGCTGGGCCAATCGCGCAATGGGCGTTTCCACCTCCTTGCCGGCGGTCATAATCAGGTCGGCGAACTCGTCGATGACCAAAACAATGTAGGGAAGGTAGCGGTGGCCTTCTTCCGGGTTGAGCTTTCGGCTGACGAATTTTTGGTTGTACTCTTTGATGTTCCGAACCATGGCATCCTTCAGAAGCTCATAGCGATCGTCCATCTCTATGCACAGCGAATTCAGCGTATGTATGACTTTGGTCGTGTCCGTAATGATGGCTTCGTCCGTGTCCGGCAGCTTGGCCAAGAAATGGCGCTCAATCTTATTGTAGAGCGTCAATTCAACTTTCTTGGGATCCACCAGGACAAACTTTACTTCCGAAGGGTGCTTCTTGTAGAGGATGGAGGCCAACAGAGCGTTCAGACCTACCGACTTGCCTTGGCCTGTAGCACCCGCCATGAGCAAGTGGGGCATCTTGGCCAAATCCGCCACAAAAACCTCGTTGCTAATGGTCTTGCCCAGTGCCACAGGAAGGTCCATGGTAGTGTTCTGGAATTTTTCCGAAGCCAGGACCGCCTTCATGCTCACCATCTGGGGACTGCGGTTGGGGACTTCAATGCCAATGGTGCCGCGGCCAGGAATAGGCGCAATGATGCGGATGCCTAATGCGCTTAGACTCAAAGCGATGTCGTCTTCTAGGCTTTTGATTTTAGAAATCCGAATACCAGCCTCCGGGACAATTTCATACAGCGTGACGGTAGGACCCACTGCTGCCTTGATTTTGGAGATTTCAATCTTGTAGTTGCGCAGGGTTTCGATGATGCGCTCTTTGTTGGCTTCAAGTTCTTCGGCGTCGACCTTGCCTTGACCTTGGGGAATTTCCGCCAGCAGGCTCAATTTGGGAAACTGGTAGCGCGAAAGGTCTGCGCGAGGATCAAAGGAAGTCGCCAAAGAGCCCTTGGTAGGCGCCTCTTCGGATTCTTCCGCCACATCGCTGGTTACGGCAATGGGTTCCATTTCCTCGAGTCCCAGGGACTCTAAGGAGGGTGATTCTTCTACGGGCTCGGGCAAGGGGGCTGCGGCGGGAAGGTCCATTTCAGGAAGCTCCAAGGAATCCAAGAAGGCGCTGTCTTCGTCTTCGCTTTCTTCGTCCAAATCCCACTCCACAGATTCGCTAGGTTCATCTGGAATAGGGTCGAGGTCATCCGCTTCCGAGGCGTCATCGTCCCAAGGTGCCTTTTCCTCCGCAGGACGACGCCACGTCTGGGGCGTCATTTTGAAGAGCCATACCGCATGAGCGCCCGAGAGGCTTGCCCATGCCAGCCAGGAGCCCGCCGTTCCCATGAAGGAGATGCCCCAAAATGCGAGACCATGCCCCAAGTTTCCAACGACGGCGTCATTTAGGGCAAATGGAAGGAGGCCTGTGAAGCTGCTCAACAACAGCGTCCAGAGCAAATACCGGCGCAGCCACATCCAGGGCTTAAACGCAATCCCCAAACCCCATTTAAGGCTAAGTTGTGCCAACCAAAGCATCGGCAGCACGAACACCCATCCAAAGCTCTTTACGGTCAAGTAGAATCCGACGGCCGCCCCAAGTTTCCCGAAAACGTTGGCCATTTTCACATTAGGGTCCAAAAGAATGTCTCCAAAGCTGCCTTCAAACTGGCTGAAATCGGACGTCCATGAAAACAAAGAAGAAACGCTGGCCAGTAGGGAAAAGCCGGTCAAGAAAAGCAAGGCAATGCCAAAAACAGCGTGTAGCGACTTGTTAGAACTCAGTTCGCCCCCAAAGGACTGGAGCGACTGCTTGAAGGACGATGAGGCGGGTGTATTGCGCTTTTTAGCCATGGAAAGAAACGTACCATTCAAAGGTAGGCCAATTCCTACCTTTGCTCCATATGTTACAGTTGATTACTGCAATGTCCGAATTGGGAGCGGGAACAAGAGGTTCCAGCCTGGGCTACGCGGCTATTCGCGGAGCCTCTTTTCACTTGCAGCCTAAGTTTTTTCGGAGTTTGGCGCCTCGCAAGGTTCAAACCAACAATGCCTTGCTCTACCGGCACCCGGAGTCCCCGTACGGGAAACGAATTCGAGGGATTGTGCGGATGTACCGCAGAATTTCTGCTGTTGTGGCGGAGACCCTGGACGATTCGCATTTCCCCATTGTAATTTCTGGCGACCATTCCAACGCAGGGGGAACAATAGCGGGTATCAAACAAGCCTTTCCATTGAGCCGCTTGGGCGTGGTTTGGATAGATGCACATGCGGATCTTCACTCGCCCTACACCTCGCCTTCGGGCAACATGCATGGAATGCCCTTAGCAACAGCCATTGGGGCCGATAACATAGCATGCAAAATCAACGACCCAAGCCCCGTTACGCTCGATGCATGGCACAAGCTGAAGGGTCACCCTCAGCGCGTACGGCCCTCAGACGTAGCGTTTATCGGCTTGCGCTCCACCGAAGAACCGGAGGATCATCTGATTCAAGAGCATGACATGCGCGTGCACCGGGTTCCGGAAGTTCGGAAAAAAGGCCTCAAAGCCATCGTGCAAGAGGTCATGACCCAACTGTCCGAATGTGATATGGTCTACATCTCCTTTGACGTAGACAGCATGGATCCTAGCATTTCGGAAGGAACAGGCACCCCTGTGCCAGGAGGCTTCACTTTGGAAGAAGCTAAAGGCCTTCTGGAGCTCTTCGCGGATGAGCCCAAAGTCATGTGCATGGAGTTTACCGAAATCAATCCGCTGCTCGACAAGGGCGGCAATGCGATGGGGACAGCGGCTTTCACGCTGCTCCAGAGTACCGTTTACCGCTTGCAAGAACGCCTAGGCCTTCGTGGCTCATTTTAACTGCTCATGAATACGTTGCTGGAATCCGCCCTTGCGGACATTCTGAAAGATTTGTTTGGCCTAGAAGGCGCCCCTGTGGAGTTGCAGGAGACCCGAAAGGAGTTTGAGGGCGACCTCACTTTGGTCGTATTTCCCTATTTGAAAGCGAGCCGAATGGCCCCCGACGCCACCGCCAACGCTATAGGTGCGGAGCTTCAAGCACGCGTGGAAGCGGTATCAGGCTACAATGTGGTTAAGGGCTTCTTGAACATTTCACTGAGCGACGCTCCTGTACAAGCCGCGTTTGACGCCATTCAAGCGGATGGGCAATGGGGCATTCGGCCCGTGGATGCCCAACAAGCGGCCGCCATGGTGGAATATTCGTCCCCCAATACCAACAAGCCGTTGCACTTGGGGCATATTCGAAACAACCTTTTGGGCTATTCCGTAGCGCAAATCATTCAAGCCACCGGGAAACCCGTGGTGCAGGTGCAAATCATCAACGACCGAGGCGTACACATCTGTAAAAGCATGTACGCGTGGCAGCAGTTTGGAAACGGAGAAACCCCTGAGTCTTCGGGCCTCAAGGGCGACCACCTCGTAGGCAAGTATTACGTGCGCTTCGATCAGCAGCTCAAAAAGGAAACCGAAGAAGGTGTTGCAGCGGGTAAAACCCCCGAAGAGGCTAAGGCTCAGGCTCCCTGCATGCTAGCGGTCCAAAAAATGCTCCAAGAATGGGAAGCCGGCGATGAATCCGTACTCGCGCTCTGGAATCAAATGAACGAATGGGTCTATTCCGGTTTTAATGCGACCTACGCGCGCCTGGGCGTCAGCTTTGACAAGAACTACTATGAGTCCAATACCTACCTTCTCGGCAAGAAGGACGTGGAGGAGGGCTTGGCAAAAGGCGTTTTTTACCGCCGGGAAGACGGCTCTGTATGGATTGATCTCACCAGCGATGGCTTAGACGAGAAATTGGTGCTCCGCAAGGACGGTACCAGCGTCTACATGACCCAGGACATCGGCACCGCCATTCAGCGCTTTGCGGATTTTAACATGGATTCCTTGACCTACGTCGTTGGCAACGAGCAGGATTACCACTTCAAGGTCCTCTTTTTGATTTTGAGCAAGTTGGGCTACAGCTGGGCAGACAAGCTCAGCCATTTGTCCTACGGTATGGTGGATTTGCCTTCGGGCCGAATGAAATCCCGCGAAGGCACTGTGGTCGACGCGGACGACTTGCTGGACGAGATGGAAGCTACTGCCAAGCGCTTGTCCGAAGAATTGGGCAAAGTAGATGGGCTGTCCGCTGCCGAGCAGGCGGACCTCTACAAGACTTTGGGCCATGGAGCGCTGAAGTACTTCATTTTGAAGGTGGATCCCAAGAAGCGCATGGTCTTCAATCCAGAGGAGTCCATTGATTTCAATGGCAATACCGGTCCCTTCTTGCAGTACACGCATGCCCGAATTCAATCCATTCTCCGCAAAGCGGGTGAGGTAGGGACCTGGAGCTGGGACGACGTTGCTTTAGAAGCGAAGGAGCGGGAGCTCATCAAAATTTTGGGCAAGTTCCCATCTGTTATTGACCACGCTGCTGCAGATCAAAATCCAAGTGCCGTGGCGAGCTACCTCTACGACGTGGCCAAAGGCTACAACGGATTTTACCAGGTGCATTCGGTCCTAAACGCAGAAACGCCGCAAAAAGCGGCGTTCCGTGTGGATCTTTCCCGTCAGGTGGCGGGAGTGCTCAAGCGCGGCCTTTCCTTGCTGGGAATTGCCGCACCTGAGCAGATGTAATTACATACCCTTCGCGATTTTCTTGGGTACGCCGTCCTTGTGCAAGAGGATGGACAAAGTCTTGTAGCGCACAAATGCTTCGGAGGCGTAGATGTAACCGCTGCGGTAGGGATTCTCGCGCTCACCCCAAGAGTTCTTGACGATGTAGTAAATACCTCCGTTCTGATCGGCCACTTT
>JALQUY010000079.1 GCA_023260615.1 Schleiferiaceae bacterium | reverse complement strand
TTCATGTCGTCTACCAGCATGTCCTTGGTCCAGAGGTCGATTCGGAGCGCTTCTTTCCCTTTGCCGTCCCAAACGGTGAGCATAAAGGCATCCGCCACGGCTTGGTCCACACCGCCTTCGGGAGCGGCCCACGAAATGGATTCGGGTACGCGGTTGTCGTCCAAAGAAATGTTGAGCGTGATGGTAGATTCCATGTGCAAAGGTTTAGGGGCGGTACCCCGATTGTTGAAAAAGAGTTTGGGCACTTTCCGCAGCCATGATTTCACGCAGGCTGACTTCTGGATGCGCGCGCCAGTAGGATTGTAAGATTTGCCAGCCGAACCAAACGCCCGCCTTACCGGGAATTTCGCGGTCTTTGGGGGTGCCAAATTTGCTAAAGGGGGCCGGTAAAATGAGTTTGCGCTTGAGGTCTACTTCATCGTCGAAGAGCCAGCGCTGGCTCACAAAGAGGCCCCACAGGTCGGCTTCGTTTTCTTCCATAAAGGCCTGATCGCCGGAGGAGTAGCCCAGGGCACGGACCGCGGCTTCATCGCCCAAAGTGGCTTGAACAAAGAGAATGGTTTTGGCCTCGGAAAGCATAGCGCTCAACAAGCTGTAGTCACTGGCCAGTCCTTCGGGATAATGCCAGGAGGCGATGGCCTTGAAAATTTCGACGGGAGCATTGTGGGGCTGGTGCTGTTGGACCAGGTACGCGCTTTCTTGGGCGTACGCGGGGTGATCTGCACCTAGGTAGCGGTCTAACGGCAGGAAAATGGCCCCGGGCGCGAGGAGCACCATGGGCTCTTCGTTGCGGCTCACATAGGTGTACAAACGTTTGGACGGATACACGGAAGCGCTGCCCATGTGCGCATAGTAGCGGTTAAAACCGGCTTGAACGGCGTTGAGTAGGGCTTTATTCTGGAGTGCGGGTTCCTCCGCCTGCACAGTCCGAACATCCTGGTACAGCGCTTTTACTTCCGGGTCCGTCAGGTAGGGCAGGAGATCGTCGCGCCAGTCGCCACCTTCCACACTTGGAATAAAAAGTTCGGGGTACTTGGGGGCCAAATGCTCCAACACTGGCAGCAAAGCGGCCGAATCTAAAGGCAAAACAGAATCTGCAAAGGCCACAAATTCAAGGGCTTCCGATGCTACGGGAGGAATGTCCCAAGGTTCGGGTTGGCAGCTGCTCAACGCTGCGCCCATCCCGCCTAGGAGTAGTAATTTTGAACAGAATTGCTTCATTGCCGTTCCAAAAGTACTCCGCATCGCATGAATGAATCTGCTGTCACTTCGCATATTGTTGATTGGATGAAGTCCTATGCGCTTCAAGCGCGTGCTAAGGGCTTTGTGGTGGGTGTTTCGGGCGGCATCGATTCTGCGGTGACGTCTGCGCTAGCGGCCCAAACGGGCCTCGCCGTGCACCTCCTTGAAATGCCCATCTACCAGCCCGAAAGTCATGTCACCCGGGCCTGGGAGCACATGGACTACCTCGCCGAGAAGCATGCAAACGTCTTCAAGCGCCGGGTGGATTTGAGTCCGGTCTATGAGGCCCATGTAAAGGCCTTGGATTTGGACGATTCAGACAGCCAATTTCTTGCCCTGGCCAACACACGTGCCCGTCTTCGCATGGCCACCCTGTATGCGGAGGCCCAGAACCACGGCCTCCTCGTGGCAGGCACGGGCAACAAAGTGGAAGATTTTGGGGTGGGTTTCTACACCAAATACGGCGACGGCGGGGTGGACCTCAGCCCCATTGCCGACCTCATGAAAACCGAGGTCTATGCCTTGGGCGCCTACCTGGGCGTTCCCAAAGCCATCCTCAAGGCCGCCCCGACGGACGGTCTCTGGGCAGACGATAGAAACGACGAAGACCAATTGGGCGCGACCTATCCCGAGCTTGAATGGGCCATGGACTTTGCAGAGACGATTGGCTGGGATCCCAGCACGCCCTACGAAGCCGACGGTCGCTTCTTAGCCGGGCGAGGACTCACGGTGCGTCAAGGAGAAATTTTTCAGATCTACGCACGCTTCCACCGGGCAAATCGGCACAAAATGCTGCCCATTCCCGTCTGCGTAGTCCCCAAAGCGCTGAAGTAAACCTCAGTCGGCCCAGCCGGCATCCACCCATAGCGGGTTGCCCGTGCAGGCGCTTGGAAAGGCAATATCCAAGATTTTGCACAACGTGGGTGCAATGTCTTTGACGCCAATGCGCTCGTTGTGGCGCGAACGCGGGTTGAACCCATTTCCCATGAAGACAACTGGCACATGCGTGTCGTAGGCATAGCCGGAGCCGTGCGTGGTGCCGTCATCGCTGTACGAGAGGTGGCCGGGGTGCAGGGCAAAGTAGACTTGGCCGCCGCGCTTGTCGGTGCCATTTCGGCGCAAAACGGCAAAGGGATCGGGCGAAATCCGAATTTCCTCCATCGTCCAAGCTTCCGCTATGGCAGGGTGCTTCAAAAGCGCATCGCGCGTCGCGTCCATCCAGTCGTCCGCTTCGGCGTCTCCCAACAGGCTGAAGTCCAAATGCACTTGTTCGTTGCTGAAGTTCAAAACGGCCTCTGATGGAACACCCTCCGCGGCGATGAGGCTGCGCAGCTCAGCTTCGAGGTCGGCAGGGTACCAATTGGCGGTGGGCATGGCGTCCTCGAGCAGGCGGGGATTTTGGGCCGCACCGTGGTCCGCCGTGAGCACCACGATGTAGGAACCGGCGCCAACCAATTCGTCCAAGCCTTTGAACAGCTCGCCCAGTTGAGCATCCAGGCGCAGGTACATGTCCATAGTCTCGTGGGAGCGAACACCACTAGCATGTCCAATGTAGTCGGTGGAGGAGAAGCTGATGCCCAGCACATCCGTCGCTCCGGAGGGATTTTGGCCCAGTTTCTCCGCCTTGACCGCCGTCAAAGCAACGTCTACTAGGATTTGATTGCCCCAAGGAGTGGCTTTCAAGGCTTCCACGCCGCCCGCTTTGTACAAGGCGGCCAGGTCGTAGGGGAAATTCGCAGAAGCGGCACCCTTGGGGGCGCGCTCGTAGGCGTTGGTATAGGTAGTGGGGTAGAGGCTGCGGTCGCGCACGTAGTCCCAGCTGCCCTTCATGTAGGATTCGGGGCTGTATTTCTTGTTGAAACGCTGCATCCAAACAGGCAGTTCCTCCATGTACGCAGTTGAGGTGATGAACCCGCTGGCATCCAGCCAAAAGGCCCCATCCCCAAAGTGCCCGGCAGCGGTGATCGCCCCACGGTCCTTCAAAGAGAAGCCGTAAACCTTAGAAGCGCCATCGCTGGCCAGTTCCAACTCATCGGTCCAGGTACTGCTTTTGATATTCTTTGGGCCGCGCTTGCCCTGGTAGGCCTGGGGGTCCAATCCAACCCCTACGCCAGCAACGTCGGCATCTTCCACGCAGTACATGAAGTCGCGCGATTCAGGCTGGTACCAGTCGTTGGCGATAATGCCGTGGTAGCGCGGATCCGTTCCGGTGTAAATGGAAGCGTGACCGGGTCCGGTATACGTAGGCGCATAGGTGTAATGCGCGTTGTAAAACACTTCGCCATTGGCCAAAAGCGTAGCAAAGCCTCCCTGGTAGAGATCCGCCCAGCGCGTTAAATAATCGGCACGCATCTGATCGACGACGATGGACACGACCAACTTGGGCTTTTGGGCCTGCGCACCCAGAGCCAAAACACTGCCAAACACCAGGCTCAGCTGCTTCAAAATCCGCTTCATATGCGTAAAGTTAGGGCGCAATCGCTTCCCATGCCTGCTGGCATTTCTCCAGCGCAGCCGTCGCTTTTTCCCAGGCGGCAAAGGCCTTTTCGCTGGCTTTTTGCAGGGCTTCGTAGCGGCTGTAGAAATCAGGCTCCGCAGAGACTTTCTTGAATTCCACGGGATCCGCCATGATTTGATCGACGGCATCCAATTCGGCATGCGCCTTTTCAAAGGCAGCTTGGGCCTGTGCTTCTTCGCGTTCGGCCTGCTTTAGCGCTTTTTCGGCTTGCTTGATGGCATCGCGACTGGGGCCGGTTTCCGCTTTCGGGGCCGCGGCTTCCTTTTGCTGGCGCTTGGCGTCCTGCTGAAGTTCCACTTCGCGCATGTTTTGCATTTTGCGCTGCTCCAAGAAGTACTCAATGCCGCCGAGGTACTGCTTGATTTTGCCGTTTTTGAATTCGTAGGTCATGTTGGCCAAACCGTCCAAAAATTCACGGTCGTGCGAAACCACAACCAGCGTGCCTTCATAGGATTCCAGGGCCTGCTTCAACACGTCCTTGGCTTGCATGTCCAAGTGGTTGGTCGGTTCGTCCAAAATCAGCAGGTTGATCGGCTTAAGCATCAGTTGGCAGAGGGCCAAACGTCCGCGCTCACCGCCCGAAAGCACACTGACCTTCTTCTCCACATCGTCTCCGGCGAACATGAAGTTGCCGAGTAGTTTTCGGGCCGATTTTCGCAGCTCCTCCGGACAGGCATCCTCAATCGTCGCGAGCACGGTCTTGCTGCCGTCCAAAGCCTCTGCCTGGTTCTGTGCGTAGTAGCCCACCTGCACTTGATGGCCCCACTCAAGCTGCCCGTCAAAGGCCAAATTTTCCGCCAAAATCTTCACCAAGGTCGACTTGCCTTGGCCGTTTTGACCCACAAAGGCGACTTTTTGCCCACGCACAAGCTCCAAATCCAGCCCGCGCAGCACATGCTTCTCGCCGTAGTGCTTGTGAATGTTTTCCATGCGCGCCATCACCTTGCCCGAATGCGGCGCCGGCGGAAACTTAAAGCGCATGCTGCGGGTGTCCTCGTCGTCGACCTCAATGATGTCGACCTTGTCGAGCTTCTTGATCAAACTCTGCGCAAAGGCCGCCTTGGACGCCTTGTAGCGGAAGCGTTCAATCAACTGCTCGGTTTGCTTGATTTCGCGCTCCTGATTGGCCTTGGCCTGGCGCTGCTTCTCACGTATTTCATCGCGCAACGTCAAATACTTGTAGTAGGGGCAAGGGAAGTCGTAGCTCTTGCCCAAGACAATTTCCAAGGTGCGCGTCGTCGCGTTGTTGAGGAAGGTTCGGTCGTGCGAAACCAAAATCACCGCCTGCGGACTATCGGCCAAAAACTGCTCCAACCACAAAATAGACTCAATGTCCAAGTGGTTGGTAGGCTCGTCCAATAGCAGCAAATCATTGTTCTGCATGAGGATTTTCGCGAGCTCCACGCGCATTTGCCAGCCCCCACTAAAGGTGCTGAGTGCCTTGTGAAAGTCAGCGGGTTTAAAGCCCAAGCCCATCAAGACGCGCTCCATGTCCGCTTGGTAGGTGTATCCGCCGCGCATTTGGTACTCCTCTTGCGCATGCGTGAGGTCCTCAATGATCTTCATGTATGCGTCTGACTCGTAGTCGGTCCGCTCCGTGAGCTGGAGGTTGAGGGCTTCCATTTGGGCCTCGAGCTGCTTGATTTCCACAAAGCTGGATGCGGCCTCTTCCCAAACGGTGGTCGTCGGTTTGGGCGGAATGTCCTGCGTCAGGAAGCCAATTTTGAAGCCGGTCGGGGTCGAAATCGTTCCGTAATCCGGATTGTAGCGGCCCGCGATCAGCTTGAGCAGCGTGGATTTTCCGGCGCCGTTTCGGCCTACAAGGCCAATGCGTTCGCCTGGATTGACCAGGAAAGAAATATCTCGGAAAAGGTCCGTGCCGCCGAAGGCCAGACCGACTTGGTGTACGCTCAACATTTGGGTGACAAAAGTAACATTCCTCCACGGAGCAGCCGCCTACATTTGTACCGAAGAAGGAAGGACTTAAAACACGGAAATCATGTTCGGTAAAGGCAGCAAATTGTACTCCATTGCGACGGCTAAATGCCCCAAGTGCCACGAAGGCGATCTCTTCTTGGATCCCAACCCCTACCACTTGAAGAACATGGAGAAGATGCATGTGAACTGCCCCGTTTGCCAGCAACCTTCCGAGCCCGAACCTAATTTCTACTACGGTGCCATGTACGTTTCCTATGCCTACACGGTGGCGCTCTTTGTCGCGACCTACATCGTTAGCGCCCTTTTCATCGGGCTAGGGATGTGGCAGACTGTAAGTATTTTGGGTGGTGTTTTAGTGCTACTCGGCCCGTATTTGTTCCGCCTTTCGCGCATTACGTACCTCAACTTTTTTGTGAAGTACGACCCGAATGCAGCTCCCAAAGCCGGTCACTAAGCAAAGGACTCGTCAAAGCCCCGCGGGACCCCAAACCATTGAGGTAACCCAGACCAGGCAGTTCGCTGTGCCAGCCAAACACAGGCTGTCGATCCCGCATAGTGGGGCGGACACCCGTCCATTGGTCAAGCACTTCCACCTCTTGGTTAAACCATCCGCGCAATTTGTCAAGAATTTCAGCGCGGGCCTTTTCGGTGGGGCCTTCGTCGAAGCCCTCCCACGCATAGGTGGACCCCGCTTGGTAGGTGCCGTCGCCATCGGGCAAGAGAAAGACGTTCTTGTGCAAAGCCACCGGGATTTCAGCCCCCTCCCAGCGAATTTTTAACCCTTCCCCTTTTGTAGGGGCAAAGGGTAGCTCGCCAAAGTACTGCTGCGTCCAGTGCGCTTGAACGCCTTCAGCGAGCAGCACAACCTCCAAATCTTCCATGTCATTCACGCGCCATGCACCGTTTTGGTACTCCAGAAAGTCAACGGCCTCTTCATGCACCGAATGCTGTTCTGCAAAGAATGCCCGACTGGCCGTTAGGTAGGTTTGAGCCCGAAGGCGTGCACTGTGGTGTACGGATGCGGTGGCGGACGCCTGTATGCGTGGGTCGATGAGCGAATGAATGGCGCCAATAAAGGGTTCAAAACCTCGTTCAGCGCCTAAACTCGCCCATGCATTTTCAGCGGCGGAATCGGATAAGACCTCATGAATTTCTCCGGGGTAACGCATGGAGCATCCCGTTTCACGCTCGACGCGGTCATAAAACGGGGTAAAAGCAGTTATGTGGTCATGCGCCTCGTGCACGAGCCGTTTGCGTTTTAAAACGAGTGGATTTACGAGCCCAGCGGCTACCCAGGATGCGCTGTGCGCGTGTCCACGGTCAAAAATGTGGAGTTCATGCCCTGCCCAGTGTGCGCGCCAAGCGAGCGCGCTACCTGCAAATCCTTGGCCTATTATTCCTATGCGCATCGTGCAATAAAAAAGGCCGCACGAAGCGGCCTTTTTAATACGGTGTATTCCTCAGAACTGCCAGAGGCCGTGTTCGTAATCGCGGAGTTCCTCGCGAATGCGCTTGGACTCTAACAATTGCTCCATGGGGCGGTTCTGCTTGTAATCCTTGATGGTGCGGTCGTAGACATTGTCTTCTTTGAACACCACTGCATTGAAGTAACGCATTTGAAGGATTTGGTCAAAGGTGAGACGACGTGTGTTATTCTCAGGATTGTAGGCAATATTGGTTGCTAAGGCTTGACGCGCATCAGGGAACCAAATCCAGAAGATGTTGTAGATCTCCTGCGTCTGTGGGTCCTTTACGACAGGGGAAAGGCCGATAATTCGGCTCTTCATTTCACCGCGCTGCTTATCGAAGTACCAGTCGGACTTGATTTCCCAGGCTACCACGTTGGGGGCTTTGAGTTCGATAGAATCGATCGCCATGATTACGGAGGGATCGTCTGGATCGCGAAGGGTGTCTACTCGAACCAAAATCTGAGCTACCTCCTGTGGGGTCAAGTACATTTCAAAAGCATCATCGCGGTAGACCTCTGAAATGGTGCCTTCCGTCATGATAGCGTCTTTGATCACGTCGAACATCGCCTTGCGATCGGGTAGGGGCACTACGGGATAGTACAAGGGGTG
>JALQUY010000078.1 GCA_023260615.1 Schleiferiaceae bacterium | reverse complement strand
TTTAAAGAACAAATGTACGCCTCAATGCTCGGGCATTAACGCCTTTTAACTCACCGAGGGGTGCCCTTGCCTCATTGAAGCAAGGACGTTGGGGGATTAGACTGCGTTTTGGTTAAAGGGTTTAAGAGTTAAAGGGTTTAAGGGTGCTGGTTTGTCTAAGGTGTGGCGCGCGGCGAAGTTCTGAGGGACGCCGCGTGACTAAAGACGGTAAACACGTAACAGCGCGGGCTCCAGTTCAGTATACTTACCTCCAAACGCGCCCAAGGCGCACCCTATCCCTTTGGCCCAAAATTTGTGCACTACCCGTCACACCCTTTGACAGCGATGAAAGACCCAGACCAAAAACCCTTTGTCATTAGCTTTTGGCATACCACGAAGAATGCCTTGAATGGAATTGCTTTGGCGGCAGAGAGTGAACGCAGTTTTCGCATTCATGCTTTGGCCATGGTGGTAGTCACGGTGCTTGGCTGGTACCTAGAACTTGCGATGCTTGAATGGGCCCTCTTGTTTCTCACCTATGCGGTGATGATGGGTTTGGAATTGGTAAATTCTGCCATTGAGTCCTTTGCGGATTTCCTTCATCCCGAAGAGCATCCGGCGATAAAGCGCGTGAAGGATATAGCGGCTGGCGCGGTTCAAGTAGCGGCGATTTTTTCGATCGCTATTGCTATTGTGCTTTTCGGGCCTAAAATTGCGGCACTTTTCTAGCACAGACATATGGCACTCTATCCGACGGTCGTTGACCACTATGATTTGCATTTGGCCCTTTGCCAAAAATTGCAACGCGAAAATCCCCACTACAATTGGGTGGGCTTTTATTGGATGGACGATGCAGATCAGGCCTTGCACCTAGGGGCCTATGTGGGCGCTGAAACGGACCATGTTCGCATCCCGTACGGCCGTGGAATTTGCGGGCAAGTAGCAGAAAGCGGCGAAACCTTTGTGGTTCCCGATGTGCATGCGCAAGACAATTACTTGGCCTGTTCGATTGAAACCAAGGCGGAGATTGTGGTGCCCGTTTACAAGGACGGAAAACTTGTGGGACAACTAGACATTGACAGCCACAAACGCGATCCATTTAGCCCTCAAGATCAAGCGTATTTGGAACGAGTCTGTGAGGCCGTTGCGCTCCTCCTCTGACCTTATTGGTTGAAGCGAATGGCTTCGACGGGATCCATTCTAGCAGCCATCGAAGCGGGCGCCAAGCCTGATAGCAAGCCAATGACGGCGGACAGAAGTACGCCGGTCAGGACGTTGTTGGCACTCATGGCGAGTTCAAATCCAGAGATGGCGGTGCCCGCAGCCATGAGGATGGCTACTAGGACGAGTCCCGCTAAACCGCCCACCACGGAGAGCAGTGTGCTTTCAAGCAAAAACTGTGTGAGAATAAAAGCTCGTGTAGCTCCGAGTGCTTTTTGAATGCCAATTTGGCCTGTTCGCTCACGTACGGAGACAAACATGATGTTCGCAATCCCAAAGCCGCCCACTAAGATGGAGAAGCCGCCGATGACGGTTCCTGCGAGCCCGATGGCACCAAACATGTTGTCCAAACCTTGTGAAAACACAGAGGTTTCATTCAGACTGAAGTCGTCTTCAGCGATGGGCTTTAGGCGACGGATTGCGCGCATGTGCATGCGGAGATCTTCTTTCAATTCAAGCGTGCTGAACCCTGGTTTTGCTTTGGCTTGAAGGGCTGAACCGCCCAGCTCGTCTCCCTTGAGTGCAACAAAAAGGGTCGCAGGGATCAGGGCCTTGGTATCGTGCGATTGACCGACCATGCGCGAACCTTCTTTGGGCAAAACGCCGATGACCGTAAAGCGACGGCCGAGTGTTTGGATCGACGAACCTACCGCATTCCCGCCAGGGAACAGGCCTTCGGCAATTTCAGACCCGAGAATCACAACGTTCTTGGCGGAGGCCATCTCCCCTTCCGAAAAGTAACGACCGGATTCCATGCTGAGCGAATTCAACGAACCGTAGAGGAAGGTGATGCCATTGACCTCCACGTTCTCCACCGACGAATTCCCATTTTTGAGGGTTTCGCTGGAGCCAGCTATGTAGGTTAGGTAGTCGGCCGTTCGAGGGCTACGAGCGGCGAGGCGTTTGAAGTCATTCATACCCACTTCTGGACGTTGGAAATACTTCCACCATGCGAATTCGCCCCCGTCGCCGCCCCAGGGCCATTTTTGAATGTAGACCACGTCGCTGCCAAGGCTTTCCACGGATTGTCGAATGTTTCGTTCGAGACTGTCCACAATGGCGTAGACCGCAATGATGGCGAAGATCCCTATGGTGATGCCAAGGAGGCTCAGGAATGTTCTCAACTTGTTGGAAACCAGAGCCATCCACGCAAAGCGCAATGATTCAGATAGGAGGGCAACTATTTTCCGCATGGGACCTGAAAATTACAAAGTCCATGCCACGGAATTCCTACCTTTGTTTTTTGATTTTTTTCCCGAACAATGTCCGCTTTTACCCCTGTCCAGTCCGCGCTCGTTTCCGTCTACCACAAGGAAGGTCTTGCCCCCATTTTGCATGCCCTTCACAACGCAGGCGTGAAGCTGTATTCGACCGGTGGCACCCAGTCTTTCATTGAGGGAGAAGGCTTGCCGGTAACCGCTATTGAAAATGTGACGGGCTTTCCCAGCATTTTGGACGGTCGCGTAAAGACGCTCCACCCCAACGTGTTTGGCGGCATTTTATGGCGCCGCGACAACTCTGAAGATGCTAAAACGGTACAGGAGCGTGACATCCCCAGCTTTGACTTGGTCATTGTGGACCTCTACCCTTTTGAAGACACCGTGGCCTCGGGTGCTTCGGAAGCGGACATCATTGAAAAAATTGACATCGGCGGCATTTCGTTGATTCGTGCGGGTGCTAAAAATTTCCACCACGTTTGGATGGTGTCTTCGCGTTCCGAGTATCCTGAGGTCTTGAGCCTCCTGGAAGCGCAAGGAGCCCAAACGACCTTGGAGCAGCGCAAAGCCTTTGCAGGCCGCAGTTTCCAGGTGAGCAACCACTACGATGGCGCCATTGCTGCCTGGTTTGCTGGTGAAACCAAGCCCTTCCCCGGTCTACCCGGCGAGCGCCGCGCCCTTCGCTACGGGGAAAATCCGCACCAACCTGCGTGGTTCATCGGAAACTTGGACGAACTCTTTATCCAACACAACGGAAAGGAACTCAGCTACAACAACCTCTTGGACATTGACGCTGCGATGCTCTTCTGTGCGGAAGGCGGCGAAGACCCCACCGTGGCCATCATCAAGCACAACAACGCATGCGGTATGGCCTCCGCGGACACCTTGAGCCAGGCATGGGACCGCGCTTTGGCCGCAGATCCTGTATCTGCCTTTGGAGGGGTAATCGCCTGCAACGAAACCATCGATGAAGAAACGGCTGCTAAAATGAACGATTTGTTTTTTGAAGTCGTCATTGCGCCTTGCTACAGTGTGGCCGCTTTGGAGATCTTGAAGAGCAAGAAAAACCGAATCATCTTGGAGAGCCAGCCCTGCGAATGGCCTCAGCATTTGGTGCGCTCCACGCTGAACGGCGTCCTGCTCCAGGCCCGTGACAGTCACCGCGACAGCGAAGCAGATTTGACCGTAGCCACGAAACGTGCGCCTTCCGCCCAAGAAGTGGATGATTTACTTTTCGCTTCGGCCGTTTGCAAGCACACCAAGAGCAACACCATCGTTCTCGCCAAAGACCGCCAGCTCATTGCCAGCGGAACCGGCCAGACGTCTCGTGTGGACGCTTTGAAGCAAGCGATTCAGAAGGCCGAATCGTTTGGAATTTCGCTCGAAGGAGCCGTAATGGCCTCGGATGCATTTTTTCCTTTCCCAGATTGTGTAGAAATTGCATACGAAGCAGGCATTCGGGCAGTTATACAACCAGGAGGCTCCATCAAGGACCAATTGAGCACCGATTACTGTGATGCCCAAGGCATGGCGATGGTCATGACTGGCATCCGTCACTTTAAACACTAACACGCCCATGGGACTGTTTGACTTTTTGACCTACGACATCGCGATTGACCTTGGAACGGCCAATACGCTGATCATTCACAACGACAAGGTGGTGGTGGATGCCCCTTCGATTGTCGCCATGGACCGAACGACGAATGCCATCCTGGCCATTGGCCACGAGGCGATGCAGATGCACGGCAAGACGCATGAGAACATTCGGACCGTCCGCCCCTTGAAAGACGGAGTAATTGCAGACTTCGTCGCCTCCGAGCACATGATTCGGGAGATGATCAAGAGCATTCCCGTGTTGAAAAACAAGTGGCTGACTCCCTCGCTGCGCATGGTGATCTGTATTCCTTCGGGCATTACCGAAGTGGAAAAGCGCGCTGTTCGCGACTCCGCAGAGCATGCCAACGCCAAGGAAGTCTACCTTATCCACGAGCCCATGGCTGCGGCTATCGGTATTGGGGTGGATGTTTTGGAACCCAAAGGCAACATGATCATTGACATCGGTGGCGGTACCACTGAAATCGCCGTTATGGCCTTGGGCGGTATCGTCTGTGACAAGAGCGTGAAAGTGGCGGGTGACGTCTTCACCAATGACATCGCCTACTACATGCGTTCGCAGCACAACCTCTACGTAGGGGAGCGCACCGCAGAAATGATCAAGATCAACGTAGGCGCAGCCATTGAAAACTTGAGTTCGCCTCCGGATGACATGAGTGTTCAAGGTCGTGACTTGATTACAGGCAAGCCCAAGCAGGTGGACATTTCCTACAAAGAAATCGCCCGTGCCCTGGACAAGTCCTTGACGCGTATTGAAGACGCCGTGATGGAAGCCCTTTCCATGACGCCACCTGAATTGTCTGCGGACATCTACAACTCCGGCATTTACATGGCGGGCGGCGGTTCCATGTTGCGTGGCTTGGACCAGCGTATCTCGGCCAAGACCGACTTGCCCGTGTACGTTGCGGAAGACCCCCTGCGCGCGGTGGTGCGTGGCACGGGCATCGCCCTTAAAAATCTGGAGAAATACCGCACCCTTTTGATGCGCTAAGGCATGCGGAACGTCCTGCGGTTCATCCTTCGCTACCGCATCCTTCTCACCTTGCTTTTGCTTCAGGTGAGCGGGCTCTACCTGACGTACCGGTCTTCGCCTATGCATGAAAGTTTCTATTGGAGCCGTGTACTGGGTGCACAGGCCGAATGGAATCAAACGCGCGATGGCTGGAAGGCCTATTTTGAGCTGGAGAACACCAATTTGGCCTTACAAGCCGAAAATGCACGCTTGCGTGCCCAAGTGAGTCAGCCTGCTGCAAGGCCCATTAATGCCGTGGATAGCAACCAATTTGTTTGGGTCTCTGGGCAAGTGATTTATGGCACCTCGCATCTGCTGAACAATATTTTGCTCCTCAACCGTGGGCGCGCCGATGGCGTTGAACCAGGGCAAGGCGTGCTCTCCCCAACGGGCGTATTGGGCGTTGTGAGCGATGCCAATGAGCACTTCGCCAAAGTGACGTCGCTGTTGCACTCCGAATCTCGAATTTCAGGGACGGTCGCACGTACGGGCTTCTTCGGGACGGTCGTGTGGTCCGGAGGTGCTGCAAATTTGGTAGACTACATCGACTTACCCATTGAAGCACAGGTATCCGTTGGCGATACGATTGTTACGGACGCTCGCTCCGCCCTCTTTCCTTCTGGCTGGCCCATTGGGGTCGTCGTCGAGGTTGAAACGGACTCCTCGCTTTTCACACAGAGCGCCGTTTTGGAAGTTTGGGGCAGCATTAGCCGTCAGCAACCCGCTTACATCGTGAAAAACGTGCTGGAAGAGGCACAAAATTCCCTTTTGCCCGAATGAAGCGCTGGACTACTTGGGCCCTTTGGTCTATCGGTATTTTGCTCTTCCAGAGCTTCGTCCTCAGCCAGGTTCAGCTCTATGGCTACCTCAACCCCTACCTCTATGTAGCCGTTGTCTTACTCGCTCCCGCTACCTGGAGCCGAATGCAGCTACTATGGCTTGGCGCCGCCGTGGGCGCCTGGATGGACTTCCAGATGCACAGTGGGGGCATGCACCTCATGGCCACTAGCCTTCTGGCGTACTTCCGCCCGGCCTTCTTGGCCTCTGTACTCCCCCGAGCGGCAGAAGAAAGCCTAGGATTTACCCTTCAGGATATGGGGGCGGGAAAGTGGCTCGTGTACACTTCGGTAGCCGTATCGGTTCATCACGGCTACCTCTTTGCCGTTGATGCCCATGGCATTTACCACTTCTGGGCGTTCATCTGGCGGACCATCGTATCCGGAGCTGCCACCGTGCTTCTCCTCTACCTCACAGGCTTGCTCATCAAACCAGAAGAGGCGCGATGAAACGTACTAGCCTCTACCTTTTTTTACTTGTAGGCGCCACGGTCGTTTTTATGGTGCGCTTGTTCTACATCCAAATTATCGACGAGCGCTACACCCTAAGTGCAGCCAACAATGCCCAACGCATTGAGAAGATTTTTGCCCCTCGTGGGGTCATGTTAGACCGAAATGGCGAGGTCATGGCCTCCAACCAGATGGCCTACGACGTAGAAGCCACCCCGCGCTTGATGCACGACATCGACACAGCGCGTCTGGCGCGTTTGCTCGGCGAGGATGAAGACCGTTTGCGTCGCAGCTTGCAACGAGCAAAAGTGTATTCCCCCTTTCGGCCTAGTCCCATCCTACGCGGCCTCACCGCCAACGACTATGCGCGCATTCAGGAGGAGGTTTCATTCTACCCTGGCATTGCCTTACGCCGACGCATCTTGCGCAAGTACCTCAAGCCAACAGGTGGAAACGTTCTGGGCTATGTTTCAGAGGTTAACGACTACATCTTGAGCCGCAAGCCCGAATACGAACTCGGCGACTACATCGGCATCTCAGGGGTAGAAGCTAGTTATGAGGAAGCGCTTCGCGGCCGCGCAGGCCGTCGCTACATCACGGTGGACAACCTCAACCGCGATGTGGGCCCCTTCCAAGGTGGCAAATACGATGAAAAACCTGTTCCGGGCTCCAACCTCACATTAACGTTGGATGCCACGCTCCAAGCCTATGGCGAATTGTTGATGTCGGGCAAGCGGGGTTCCATAGTCGCCATCGAGCCTTCCACGGGCGAAATACTAGCGCTCGTATCCTCGCCCAGCTACGATCCCAACGCTTTGGTGGGTCGCTACCGCTCTCGGAATTACTCCATGCTCTACCGGGACTCTATCAACAAGCCCTTGTACGACCGAGGTATTCTAGCCGAATACCCTCCTGGATCTCCTTTCAAGGTTTTAAATGCCCTGATTGCCCTTCAAGAAGGCGTGGTCTCTCCCGAAACGCAGTACACGTGCATTGACGGCTACCACTTCGGCCGACTGCACGTTGGATGCCACTGTAAGGCGGGCACCTTGGACTTGCGCGGAAGCATCTCCAAATCCTGCAACAACTACCACTGCCAAATCCTCAAGCGCACTCTGGACAAATACCCAACGGCCTCTCAAGGCATAGATGTCTGGAACAAGCATGTCACAAGCTTTGGGTTGGGCGCTTTCCTGGGCGTTGACCTACCTACGGGCCGAAAAGGCTTCGTTCCCGATGGGAGCTACTACAACCGTGTCTACCGCAGCGACCGCTGGAAGTCCCCTACCGTTATTTCACTCGCCATTGGCCAAGGTGAGCTGGTGGTAACTCCTATTCAGCTAGCGAATATGGCTGCCGCTGTGGCTAACCACGGCTACTGGTATACCCCCCATGTGGTTCGCCAAGTGGGACTCGACCCTGTGGACCCAGAACTCTACGGATTTAAGCACATTACGACCATTGACCCGGAGAACTTCGATATCATCATCCAAGGCATGGC
>JALQUY010000077.1 GCA_023260615.1 Schleiferiaceae bacterium | reverse complement strand
AATCGGACTCGCGTTGATACCGGTCGCGCTCGTGGCAATTGGCACGCTGAAATCAACACAGCAGAAGAGAAGGTTTTCGAGTTTTCTGGTGGCGGTGCGGCGGCGGTACCATTTGCATTAAGTCACTGTAACAAGGCGATATCGGAGATGTACGGGCATCGGTGGACTTTTTGAACTTGCTGTTGCCGATGGTGATGAGCACCAAGCCCACCAAATTGGCGGCAATGTGCTCGACGGCAAACCAGCGCAGCTCGGCAGTCTTCATGACTTCTGCGGTGGCTGTAGCTAGGCGGTGGACTTTGTGGGCCCCACCGGCTGCCAACCAATCGTAGCGGTCCAGCTCTTCGCGGAAAGCGCCATGGGCTTGGCCGGTTTCCAGCAAGACGGCGTAGTCCAAAGCAGGCATAGCGCGGCGCAAGCCCGTCTGAACTTCAGCGGGCGCAGCGTATACAACCTGCGCCGTGTACGGCATGTTAGGCGTGTATGGCGCGTTTACCGGTAGCGTCCAACGCGGCTTCCTTGATGGCTTCCGTGTAGGTGGGGTGACCGTGGCAAATGCGCGCAATGTCCTCCGCAGATGCGCGGAATTCCATGGCAACGACCGCTTCCATGATGAGGTCTGCCGCACGTGCAGCGACCATGTGCACGCCCAAGACTTCGTCGGTTTGGGCATCGGCCAAGATTTTCACCATGCCATCCATGTCCATAGAGGCACGGGCACGGCCCAAGGCACGCATGGGGAAGGAACCCACCTTGTAGGAGCGGCCTTCTTCTTTGAGTTGGGCTTCGGTGCGACCGACCCCCGCCACTTCGGGCCAGGTGTAGACGATGTTGGGCACCAAGTTGTAGTCGATGTGAGGCTTTTGGCCCGCCAAGGTTTCAGCGACTGCTACGCCTTCTTCTTCCGCCTTGTGTGCCAACATCGCACCGCGAACAACGTCGCCGATGGCGTAGATGTGGGGAACGGCCGTTTGCAAATGGTCGTTGACGGCAATGCGACCGCGCTCGTCGGTGCTGAGGCCAGCCGCTTCAAGGTTCAAACCTGCCGTGTAGGGCTTGCGACCTACCGCGACGAGCACATAATCGCCCTCCAGTTTCACGGGAGCGCCTTTTTTGTCCACCGCTTCAACGGTCACGGTGTCGCCCTTGCGGCTTACCTTTTCCACTTTGGTGCTCATGTGGAAGTTCATGCCCAATTTGCGCAGGGTGCGCTGCAATTCTTTTCCGCACGCGGCATCCATAGCGGGGATGAGGCTATCGGCGTATTCGACGACTGAAACATCAGCGCCCAAACGCTTGTACACGGAACCCAATTCCAATCCGATAACACCGCCGCCGATGACGATTAGGTGCTTGGGAACTTCGGTCAATTTCAAGGCCTCCGTGGAGGAAATTACGCGCTCTTTGTCAAAAGTGGCAAAGGGCAATTCGATGGGCTTGGAGCCGGTGGCAATGATGACGTTTTTGGCGGTGATTTCGGTCGTTTTTTCGCCGGTCACCGTGATCGTATGAGCATCCTTAAAACTGCCGACCCCGTGGTGGACGTCGATGTTGTTTTTCTTCATCAAGAAGTCAATGCCTTGGCAGGTGACGTCGATGACGGATTGCTTTCGGGCAATCATTTGGGTCATATTGACTACGGGAGCCGCACCATCAATGCCATGCTCTGCGAAGGTGTGAACGGCGTTGTGGTAATGTTCGGACGAATCCAAAAGTGCTTTGGAAGGAATGCAGCCCACATTCAAGCAGGTTCCACCCAACGTCGAATACTTCTCAACCATGGCGGTTTTCATGCCCAATTGCGCACAGCGAATGGCGCTAACATATCCACCGGGACCGGAACCAATAACTACGACGTCGTACTGCATCACTTGAAGTTTTTAAATAGGACCACAAAGGTAATTCACGCCTTGCGGATAGAGGTGCTTACCGCTGCACGCGCTGACGGACCAAAACACTCAGCAAAAGCAGGGGAAAAAGCAGCGCTCCTCCCCGACCGATTAAGTCGCCGTACTGCGTATAGAAAGTCTTCTGATCGATCAAAGGCACACGCGCAGATGCTAGGCCCGTTTCATCCCAGGTTTTCCACTGGTAGGCCTGCCCGTCTACGCTTATAAATCCTGAAATTCCCGTATTGGCCGCACGTACTATGGCTCGGCGGTTCTCAATCGCACGCAAACGCGCATAGTGGAAATGGCTGATGTGCCCCAAGGTGTTGCCCCACCAGCCGTCGTTCGTCATGATGGCAAAGAGATTGGCGCCTTGCTGGGCGTATTCGCGCACATAGCTGCCATAGTCTTGCTCCCAGCAAATAATGGGGGCCACTTTGATGCTGCTGTCGGCCAAGGAAAATACTTCGCGTTCTTCCTGCGTGCCCAAGGTGCCCGTGGTTCCCCCGAGGGCAATGGTGGCATCGCCAATCAGGGATTTTAGGGTGCTCGCAAAGGGCATGTACTCCACCCCTACCACGAGTTTGGACTTGTGGTAAAATTCCATGGGCTGGCCGTTGGTCAGTTCAATGGCCGTATTGTAGCTGTCGTAAAAGCGGCGACCTAGTGCGTCAATAGGGCGAGACGTAGGCGTTTCTTCCCCTGCGTCGTAGAGCTCGTAGGTGGAAGCCCCCAGCAGCAAGGACGTTTTTGGATAGGCTTGAAGCACCGTATCCAACGCGTGAATGGGCTTGAATGCATTGCCGTAGCGTTCTTGGATACCTTCGTGCAAAAAGGTTTCGGGAAAGACCACCAAGGCGGAGGGATACCGCTGGACCCGAGGGTTATCGGAGGGTTGAATGCCTCCAAAGTCTGCGAGCAAGCTATCCGCCCAGACATGGGCCTGCCACTGGTCCGGGGTGGAGAATTTTTCCGTGTAGGGATCCACATTGGGCTGCACGTAGGTGGCCCAAATGAGGCGTTCATCCTCGGTGTTCAGCCCCGACCAAATGCCCAAACTCAGCACCAAGGGAAGCCCCCACACATAGGGTAGGGGCGAACGGAACATGGATTTCCAAGAGGACCAGCCGATTCGGCCTTCCGCATCCTTGGTCTTGTACCAGGTCTCGATGAAAACGATGTTGGACACGAGCAACCAAAGGGTTCCCCCGCGGTGGCCCGTGTATTCATACCATTGAACAGCGCCTGGAGTCGCCGCAAACGCATGGCCCAAATCCAACCAAGGGAAGCTAAAGGCCCAATTCTCGTGGAATACCTCCAGCGCCAACCACCCGCTGACCAAGGCCCAATAGCCCAGGCGTTGGGAGTGTTTTCGGGCCACCCATGCATACAGGGTCCAAACCGCCGCCATGAGCCCGCCGTTGATCAGCACGGTGGCGACCACCCCCGACCAATGCGCATTCCACACCCAATACGTCGTGCCCGCATTGAACATTCCCATGCTCACCCAGGCATAGCCAAACATCCGCCATCCCTTCTTCCCAAAGGCATCGTGGCGAATAGACCGTTCCAATGCCAACATAGGCGCCAGAGCAAAGAGCCACGTAAGCGTGAACGGCTGCGTCTCCACGCCCCACACACCGGGCCAAAAAACACTGAGCAATAGGGCCGTCGCAACGGCAAAAATGAGCTTCTTCATGGATGGAGTTAAAAGTACGGCTACCTTTGGATTTATGCGATGGATCCCGAACGCCCTCACCCTCGGCAATGCCCTCATGGGCTGCCTGGCCCTGACCTTCTTGCGCATCATGGATTTGGAGTCCATGACCTACTGCCTTGGATTGGCCTTGCTTTTTGATTTGCTCGACGGTTGGGCGGCCCGAAAACTCGGCACCGACGGCCCCCTCGGCGTCCAATTGGACAGCCTCGCCGACGCCATCACCTTTGGCGCTGTCCCCGGATTGCTTTGGCTCCACGCCGGCATGGCCTTTTTGCCCTGGTGGTTTGCCTTGCTTGGCCTAGCTCCCACTCTCGCGTCTTTGTACCGTTTAGCCCGCTTCAATTTGGGGCTTGCAGGGACCAAGGGTTTTGTAGGCATGCCGACCCCGGCCAATGCCCTCTTCCTCGTCGGCGTGGTGTGGGCCATGTACTTGGACGTAATCCCGCGCCCTAGCGGCTGGTTGGCCTATGTTGTTTTTGGCGGCATCACGGCCTGGAGCACCTACACGCTCAACAGCCCTTGGCCCATCATGAGTTTCAAGGATATGCCACGCGGCGGTGCAGCCTTGTGGAGCCGAATCTTTTTCGCCCTCCTCGCTGTCGCTTTGTTGATAATTTTTAATGTGGCCGCTTTGGCATTCATCATACCTTTGTTGCTCATTTTTTCAGCGATTGAACATCGCTTTTTCAAAACGCAGACCGCATGAAATTCCGCGCAGAAATTGACGTAATGCCTTTGAAGGCGCTATTGGACCCCCAAGGCAAGACCGTAGGTCAAAGCATGAACAACATTGGCCTCCCCGAGATCAGCCATGTACGCATCGGCAAGCACATCACCTTGGAAATCGAGGCAACCAGCAAGGAAGAAGCGACGGAAAAAGTAGACATCGCTTGCCAGAAGATGCTCGCTAATCCCATCATGGAGAGCTACACCTTCGAACTCTTCAACCAGGCGTGAATTTCCTAGCCCACCTGGTTTTATCTCCCGGCGGAGAGGAAATCATGGCGGGCAATTTCTTCGCGGACCGCGTCAAAGGCCAGCGCTGGAAAGAACTATCAGACGGCTATGCCCAAGGGGTGCTTTTGCACCGGCGCATCGACCATTTTGTGGACCAACATCCGCTCGTCAAGGAGGCTAAACAGTTTATCGACCCCCACTTTGGCCTTTTTAGAGGGGTTTTGCTGGATGTCTTTTGGGACCACTTTCTCGCCCTACACTTCGAACAGCACACCCCCTTTGTTTTGGGAGACTTTTCCCAGGAAGCCCATGCTGTACTAGCCAAACACGCATCCGCATTTCATCCTCAGGCGCACCAACTTGTACATGCCATGCGTCAAGGCAATTGGCTACACGGCTATGCGGATCTTGCGTCCTTAGACCGCATTCTCAAGCAAATGGCCGCGCGTTTCCCCTATGAAAACCCCATGGGCGAAGGAGTTCAAGCGCTTCAAGCGCGTTATGCCGATTTTAGCCAAACGTTCTCCAATCTCTGGCCCCAAATGACGACCGAGTTTGGTCTTTTTTTAAAGGGCTAACTCTTTTATCCAAAAGAAAATTCTATTTTTCCTACATGCTAGGAGGAATACGCGCCTTTTTTCGCCTGATCAGTTTTGCGCTGATCATGACGACCATAAGCATCGCCGTACCCGCGGCGAGCCTTCTCTTTGGCCGTCAAGCCGGCTTCAATGTGCACCGGAAAGGGATGTTTGTCATTCACAAAATCTTGGGAATCCGGCTAACTATCATCGGTGAACTTCCGAAGGACCCTGCACTTATCATGTGCAACCACCCGAGCTACTATGACATCTTCTTCAACATTGGTCATCGACCTGCGGTGATGATTGTCGCTGATCAGTTTAAAAATTGGCCGTTTGTAGGCTGGCTAGGTCGTGGACTGCAAACCATTTGGGTGCGTCGTCATTGTCCCGAGGCTGGCAAGCTGATTCGAAAAGAAATTGTAGAACGCATTCGGTCCGGGCTGAGCATTTTTGTCTGCCCAGAAGGTCGTACGTCAGGCACCCATGACATTTACCCCGTAAAACCAGGGATGTTTGTAGAGGCCATGCGCAATAGCGTACCTGTGGTCTTCTACTCTATTCGATACCATTCGGAAGAAATCCCCTACTTCCACGATTTAAAAGCGGGCTTTTTACCCCACTTGATGCGTCACTTGTGGAAGGCCTTGAAACACCCTGTTGTACACGTGGACATGCGCATTTCCAGCCCTCGTCTTATTGAAGATGTGGATCAAGGCATGTCGGACTTCTACCGCTTCCACAAATGGCATTTGCGCCATCAGCTGACACAGCCTGTGCCGGTTCCCATGGGATAACGCCCGCAATTTCAGCCATTTTCAAACCTCATTTGCGCCATTTTGGTGATTTTGCTGCAAGCGCAAATATGTAGCTTTCGTGCTACAGGTGAGAGCTCGAATTGAACAAGAATTAGGATCCCTTTACGGGGCACAATCCCAGCGATTTTCCGTAGGCATTAATCGTATGGCTTCTGAATTTGTAGCCGATGGGTATTGTGCTCGAAAACACCCCATTTGGAAGCCCGGAGACCAACGGCAAAAGCTCTACTTCAACGCCGAAGGGGTCCTTGCGGAATACGCCGAAATAAATGGTTCAATGATCTGCCACCGGATTATCACTCCATTTAGTTTTTTCTGGTCGGAAAAGTCTTTCCTGCTGTGGCAACCATGTGACACGACGATGACCTGCCTAAAACGCAGCACCATCTACAGTTTGGATGGAAAAAGCGTACGAGAAATTACACAAGAATTTGGGATGGGATTTTTCCTAGCAAACCGATTGTCTAGGGAGAACATAGCGCACTACCGTGAGCGCAGCCGCGATTTAAGTCGTTTAAACCCCCTGGAACGCCTCGAAAAAACCATACTCGCCAATCCGCATATTTTAAATCATTTGTCGCGGGCAGAAATGGCCTCCTATTTGGGCCTGTCCCGCTCTAGTCTTTTCCGTGCCATGAATACGTTGCACCGTGGAGCCTAAAGCTGCTTTGCAATGGATGCGGAATGACCTGCTTATGGGACTTCCCAAAAACTCGTCCATCAAGCCCCTCGTCCACTACATGACGAGTCAATTTGAAGGCCCATTGACGATTAGCAAAGGCAGCGAACTCGTCGTACATGGTGACGCCTCCACGCACATTTATTTCTTGATCGAAGGCAGTGTGGCAGAAATAGGTCGCGACGATCACGGCGGCCTATTGATTCCTACCGCATTCCAGCCGGGCCAATGGTTCTTCAATCTGCAGCGTCACACCACGGGAAAAACTGCCCAAAGCCCATTTGTATGCCTGAGCATGGTTCAGGTCATGCGCCTGGACCAAACGCTATGGGAGCAGTTGATTCAGGAGCCAGGGGGCGATGAACTTCTCTTCATCCTACAGCAACGGATCCTCAACCAGGTTCGAGGCCATTTCCGTCGCATGCTTCATGAAACGCCGCTTGACCACTACCGATGGATCATGCGCGAAGCCCCCGCTCTCGTCAAGGGCTTTACCCGTGACCAAATGGCCGCCTACCTGGGCGTTAGCCGAGCCACCTTCTTCCGCTTATTGCAGAAGGTTTAGGGGTCTAGCCTCCAACAAACGCATACTCTCGCTTCTTTTCCGTTTTCACCCGACTGGATGGACGGCACGCTCGTGCTTTGTTCCTGCTTTGGCCAAAAGCATGAACCATTAAATCCATTTAGTATGCAACACAACACAGTAAAGAATGCCCTTTTTGCAGCTACATTGCTAGCTACAGCCAGCGCGGGCTATGCCCAAAATACGTCCAACCATGACGTCAACTTCACCATTGACGAGGCCGCCATGGTGCGAGTGGTTGATGCCGCCGGTGGCCCAAGCACCACCCTTCCCTTCCATGTACAAGCTCCGTCTGTGGCAGGTCAAGCCTTTCCGGCCATCCCAAGCCAAAACCTCTACCTCCAGTACACGTCGGTCAAAGGAGCTAGTCCTGACAACGTTCGGCAGGTGGACGTGGAAGTAGTCGGTGGCGCTATGCCCGCAGGCATACAAATGACCATCACCCCTTCCTTAAACGGAACGGGCACTTTGGGCAATGGCACCCCCGTCAGCTTTGCGGGTAGCGCAGTTTCAGGCACCCTCATTACGGACATCCAAAGCGCTTACACCGGAGATGGCGCTGGAGATGGTGCCTTGTTGAACTACTCGTTGAACTACGCGACGCAAAACTTGGATGCCGCAACTTCGGGCATCATCACCCTGCGTTATACCATTTCCAACAACTGATGGGACGTGGTTTTGGAGGAGGGCTCTGGCGAGCCCTCCTCCTCCTTCCCCTCGCCGCGCGCGGCCAGATTAGCGTGCTCAACGGACTTTCCCACTTTCAACCTTGCGACGAAGCGCGGCAGGGTTCAATTCACATCCTAAACCAAGGAGATTCCACCGCAACGGTACTTCTCCAATCGACAATCCTCTTGGGTCAGGTGGATGAATTGGTGCTTCCCTCCGAGGTTCAGCTCGCCCCGGGAGAAAGGCGTTCCGTTCCCTTTCGCTGGGACGTGAGCGATAGTTTGGCGCGCCATGCCCAGGT
>JALQUY010000076.1 GCA_023260615.1 Schleiferiaceae bacterium | reverse complement strand
GTTTACGATTACGGAAGGTCTGGGCGGTTCGTATCCGAACCCCGTTAACAGCCCCCGTTGTTGGAACGGTCAGGTCTTCTTTGGATCTGCAGGATGTTCGGACATTCGTGCCGAAGTCAGCTTCGCGATCAACACCGACACGGCTGTAGCGGTAGGTAGCGGCGTGGAGACCAACCCTGCAACGGGCTTGTTCGACTTCGACGCAACGGGCTCTAATGGCCACGTATTCAACTGGAGCTTCGGCGACGGTGCTACGGGTACGGGCATGATGACCCAGCACAACTACGGTACGGCAGGTGTGTACACGGTGAGCTTGGTAGTGACGGATACCATCTGTGGTACGTCAGACTCTACCAGCTTCCAGGTGACCTCTACGATCAGCGTGGGTGAGAACGGCTTGAACCAAGTGGTTCGTGCCTTCCCGAACCCCTCAAACGGTCAGGTCGTCGTAAGCATCTCCGGCACGGAAGCCTTCGAAGGTTCGATTCAAGTGGTGAACGGCGTAGGCCAGATCCTCGTGAACGAGCCCGTGGCCAAGCAGGATGGCGTGGTGGAGATCCCCATGGATCTTCGCAACTTGCCCAAGGGTGTCTACACCATCCGCTTGAGCGGCGAGCAAGGCGAAAGCAACCTCCGCGTGGTGCTCCAGTAAGCCACCACAATCGGAAACGATTATCCACAAGCCCCCGGCCGAGTGCCGGGGGCTTTTTTTTGCGCGCTACTTTTGGCGCTATGCAGGTGGGCGATCAGGTAACCTTCGTAGACGAGGCGGGGGAGGGAACAGTGGTTCGTATTTCGGGCCGAGACATCCATGTCCAAAAAGGGGAATTCACCCAGGTGTACGACGCTGAAGAGCTTATTGTGCGTGATCGCCAAACGCAACAGATGATGGCGGCCGCTCCAGCAAAGGTGAAGGATCTCACTGCCCAAGCTCCGACACCCAGTCCGCTACCTTCCGAGCAACCGGCAAAGGGTGAATTGCCCATGCTTGATTTACACCTGCATGAACTGCCCCCCTTGCCGTTTGGAGCCAGTGCGCATGAAAAATTGCTGCACCAACTGGGCCATGCCAAGCTGTTTTTAACTAAAGCGCGTCAAAATAAACAGCGTCGAGTCGTTCTTATTCATGGAAATGGGACGGGGCGATTGCGCCATGAGCTTGAACAAATGTTGAGGAAAGACGGGGGGTACCGATACTACGATGCCTCTTATCAGCTCTTTGGACAGGGCGCTTTAGAGGTCGAAATTTTACACCGCTAGAATTCACCTACCTTTGTACCGAACGTACGGCCGGCCTTGTCGCCTTGAATTTCAGGGAGGAAAGTCCGGACAACACAGAGCACCGCGCTTCCTAACGGGAAGGCAGATGCGTCCTTCGGGGCGTATTTGACAGACAGTGCCGCAGAGAGGGAGACCGCCACAGAACATCGATCGAGTCCTGTGGTAAGGGTGAAAAGGTGGGGTAAGAGCCCACCAGCGGTGGAGGTGACTTCACTGGCTTGGTAAACCTCGCGGGTTGAAATGCCACGTAAACCGATGCTTGAGGGCTGCTCGCCCAAGTCGGAGGGTAGGCAGATAGAGCGAGTAGGTGACTGCTCGCCCAGATCAATGACAAGGACATGCTTCGGCATGGACAGAATCCGGCTTACACGGCTGTACGTTTTTTTAACTCATGGCTAGAAAAAGCCGACCTACCTTTGCCCCCTTATTAAACTCCCTATGACTTTATTCTCCTCCCTTGGCCTCAGCCAACCCATCCTGGATGCGATTGCCGCTTTAGGTTTTTCCGAAGCGACCCCCATTCAGGCCGAAACCATTCCCGCGCTCTTGGCCGAGGAGGGACAGCGCGACTTAATTGCGCTCGCACAAACCGGTACTGGAAAAACAGCTGCATTCGGCTTGCCCTTGTTGCAATTGCTGGATGGTCAGCGCGGTGCAGCCCCCAAGAAGCCCTTGGCGTTGATCCTATCTCCAACCCGTGAGCTCTGTGTCCAAATTGCAGGTGAACTGGAAAAGTATGCGGCCAACATGCCACATATTAAGATGTTGGCCGTGTACGGTGGTTCCAACATTCGCACTCAGCAATCCGCCATGCGCAAAGGCATTGACATTCTGGTGGCCACACCCGGACGTTTGATGGACTTGGCGCGTCGTGGCGACGTAAGCTTTGATGCGCTCCAAACCCTGGTGCTCGATGAATCGGACGAAATGCTCAACATGGGCTTTTTGGACGATGTGAAAGAAGTACTTGAACAAGCTCCGGACGAAATGTTCACGTGGCTCTTTAGTGCTACCCTTCCTAAACCTATCGAGTCCATCACACGCGATTTCATGGAGGATCCTATCCGCGTGCAAATTGGACAGCGCAACATGGCATCTACGCAAGTAGAGCATTTCGCTTTCATGACGACGCGGGAGAACCGATACGTGGGGCTTCGTCGCCTGATTGACAGTGCGCCTGGCATGTACGCCATGATTTTCTGTACCACGAAAGTGGAAACTCAGGAGACGGCGGAAGCGTTAATTGGCGACGGTTATACGGCAGCTGCCTTGCACGGCGATTTGTCTCAGCAGCAGCGCGACCTCGTGATGCATGCGTTCCGAACGCGCCAAGTTCGCATGCTCGTCTGTACGGATGTAGCCGCACGTGGCATTGACGTCAAGGAAATCACCCACGTTATTCACCACCGTCTCCCCAATGACTTGGAGAGTTACAACCACCGTTCGGGCCGAACTGGTCGTGCGGGTAATACAGGCTTGTCATGGGCCTTGGTGACCAATTCGGAGGCGCGTAAGCTGCCCCAGTTGGAGCGCGAAATCAAGCGCGAAATTCAACGCGCCCAATTCCCTTCACGCAACGACGTGGTTAAAGGCCAATTGATGCATTTTGCCGAAAAAGTAGCGGCCCAAACAGAAGGCATGGAGCTCGTGGAGGAACACGTCGCGTCTTTGATGCCTTTGTTCGAAGGATTGCCCGCAAAGGAATTGGTGACCAAGTTTTTGGCTACGGAGTTCGACCTTTTGTTCCGTCACTACGCTGAGCACGTGGATCTCGATCTCAACCGCCAAGAGCGCAAAGGAAGAAACGAACGCCCCGATCGATTCAAGGAAGACGGCGGTGGCCGTCAAGGTGGTCGTTCGGACGAGCAGCGCTTTTGGATTAACCTGGGAACCAAGCACGGGTTCTCATGGCCCTTGCTTAAAGATTTTGTTCGTGAAGCAGGCCGCTTAGGCGACTACGACGTACAAGGCGTCAACGTAGGCCCCGCCCATGGCTATTTCACCGTGCCCTCGGCCAAGGCCGACGAGGTCCGCAAGGCGTTGGAGCATTCTGAATTCAACGGGCAGCGCGTAAAGCTGGATCCCGTCGAACACCACGTAGGGCGCATGGAGCGCCCTCGTGATGAGTCGGGAAACCGCATGCGCGGTCGCGGCGGTCGTCCTTTTAACAAAGGGGGATTTAGTGAAGGGCGCCCAGGTAGCGCTCGGCCTCCAAAGCGGCCATACAACCGGTCCCCGCGGCGGTAATCGCTTGGCGGTAGACCTTGTCTTGCACGTCGCCGGCTGCAAACACGCCAGGAAGCCCGGTCGCTGTGCGATCGGGTAGGGTTTGTAGGTAGCCGGTGGCGTCCATGGCTAATTGCCCTTTGAAAATGTCTGTATTGGGCTTGTGGCCAATGGCGACAAAAAAGCCTTTTGCTGGAATTACTTCCTCAGCACCCGTTTGGGTATTGCGCACTTTCACACCTTCCACGCTTTGACCTCCGATGAGCTCTACCGTTTCGGTATTCCAGCGAACTTCAATATTGGAGGTCTCAAGCACTCGGTTTTGCATCGCCTTGGAGGCGCGCATTTCGTCGCGACGAACTAAAAGGGTCACCTTTGGGCACAATTTCGCCAAATAGGTAGCCTCTTCCGCGGCCGTGTCGCCACCGCCGACGATGACCACTTCTTGGCCCTTGTAGAAAAATCCGTCACAAACGGCGCAGGCACTCACGCCAAATCCCATGAACTTCTCTTCTGAGGGTAGTCCCAGGTACTGGGCAGAGGCACCCGTAGAAATAATCACAGTCCGTGCTTGTATTTCCGTCGTTTCATCAATAGTCAGTGTGTGCCAACCGCCTTCTTCTTTGGAGAAATCGACTTTGGTCACTAGGCCCCATCGGACATCGGTGCCGAAACGTTCTGCTTGGTTCTTAAGGTCTTCCATTAATGCATTGCCGTCCACACCTTGGGGGTAGCCTGGGAAATTGTCCACTTCCGTAGTTGTGGTAAGCTGACCTCCGGGCTGTAAGCCCACATACATGACAGGTTTCAAATCAGCGCGTGACGCGTAGATAGCAGCGGTGTAGCCGGCAGGGCCAGAGCCGATGATGATGCATTCGTGTTGTTCCATAGTGCAGCAAAAATAGGGTGTGAAGTCCCGATAAATGTGACCTAACGGTGGTGTAAACTTTCTTGCTTTTGCATATCTTTGCCGCCCTCCTCGGGATGTAGCTCAGGTGGTAGAGTACACGTCTGGGGGGCGTGTGGTCGCACGTTCGAATCGTGTCATCCCGACCAAGGACCCCTAAAACCCGCATGTTTCATGCGGGTTTTTTTTTGCTTTTAGGGTCCAAATGCTCCTGGCTTTTAGGTGCCTTTTTTGGTGGGAATCTAAAAATTCGCCAAAAAGGGGGTTTTTGGCTTGGGAGCCCACCAGGGGGTCTTTTTGCCTTAATGTTTAAACATGGAAAAAATGAAATTACTAATTTGTTAAAAATGAACATTTTAGTTGTTTCAAAAAACTTTTACACGAAGTTTTTAACATGGCCTTGCGTGCTACAATAGATGAAGTACTTTCATAAAGCACAACGGCAGAAGGCAACGGCCACTGTCGGTTCGAGGGTGCGAAAGGGCCCAAGAATGTGTCTCACACACAGGGACTTACCTGGCGGTTAATGTACCAACAAGATAAGGAACTGAGCGAAAGCGACCTCCCTCGGGAGTGGGTGTGAGGCTGATCTGAAGAATCCTGAGCAATCAGGAGGACGTATGAGAGACCGTAAGGAATCTCCAGGGCCGCAAGGACCTGAATAGGAACCCGCTTGCGGGAACCGACCCGAGCCGCTCGCGGCGAGGGGCAGTAAAACAGATCAGCGGGTGGAGGAGTGCTCCTCGGAGCACTCAAGAAACCGACCCAGAGAAAGAGGTCTCGGCCGCTCTCTCTGCCTGCAAAGGAACCCACGTTGGCTGCAAAGAAAGCGTGTGGAACCCCTGGGTCGCCAGGCCGCCAACGGAGTATGGTGGAGCGCAGCGCCAACGCGCAACGAGGCCTTGGGACAGAGGCCAAACCGATTGCCTCCGCGGTATGAGGTTTTGCGAGACGGCGAAATCCAGTTGAGACGAGCGATGAAATAGGCGCTGTTAGTACAGAGAACCTCTGGAAATCTCACTGGGAGACCGCCCTACGGGGCGTCATACACCGGGAAACCGGACATGAGAGGGCGATTCCTACGGGGGTCGCCCTTGTCTTTTGAAGCTGGTTCGATGGGCTTCGGGAGGTCCTTCTTCCACGAGGTGGAAGCAATATGCAGCTCGTTAGCGTGCTGCTATAACAAGTGCTGCAGCCTTTTTCCCTGCTTCGGGGGACAAGGCCACCCCCATGCCGCCCATTCGTGCTACGACAGTTAAACCGTTCTGAGATTCTAACAGCGGCATTTTGCTACCATTCGGCGCGAAAGCCATGGTGCCTGCCCATCGTTCTGAAATTTCTACGGCCTGACCAGGCAACAAAACCGTTCGGAGGTATGCTTCCAAATAGTCCTGGACGTGAGCCGTTGATTCACCCGAAAGGGTTTCTTCATCTTGACGAAACGCATTCCGGCCCCCTCCTAGGAGTAAGCGGTCCCCCAAGTTGCGGAAATAGAGGTAGCCCTCATCCGCATGGTAGGTTCCACGATAGGGCAAGTTCGGGATAGGCTGGGTGAGTAGCACTTGGCCCCGCCCGGGGATGACGTCGGTTCGGTTGAGTAGCGCTCCGGTCCATGCATTGGTGGCGAGCACCACATGGTGGGCATACAAGCGGCCTTGCTGGGTCGGAAGTTGCCAGGATGCACCATCCCTTCGCCATTGGGACTGATTTGGAATCTCGATCCCGTGAAGAAATTCAACTCCTGCGGATTGAACCGCGGATTTTAATGCGTGGTGAGCCATACCTGCATGCAGCCCAGCTTCATGCTCAATAGATATACAGCCCAAAAGGCTTGAGATAGGAGGAGCCGCTTGCTGGTAGACGGTTCCGGGAATTTCAGCTGCGGAAACCAATTCATTTAGGCTATCCAAGTTTTGCAATACGGCCTCCCATTCTTGGGACTGAGAGGGGCTGAAGATTTCATAGCCTTTACCCGCCTGCCAGCCCAAATCTGAATCGCTGAACTGGGAACGCCAGGCCTGGAGGCCGGAGTAGCGCCACTTTAAACGGGTGATACAGTCCTCTCGCGACTCATGGCGCATGTCGTCGAGGAGCTCGGTGGGGCTGCCAAAACACGCAAAACCTGCATTTCGGGTGCTGGCGCCTGCTTGCCCGCTTGGAAACTGCTCGACTATACCAATGTGCAGCGTAGGGGACTGTTTCCGCAGGTGGTACGCGGTCCAGAGTCCCACCATGCCACCACCTACCACGATGACGTCAAAGGAGCCTACCGTTCGGTTCGTTTCCCAGTAAGAAGCAGCACGTTGCAACATTTTGTAATGAAGTGGGTTAAATTTTAATGAAACTTCAATATTTGGGCATCTTATTTGCTCTTAATTGAGAACTTTGCAGTACAATACCAAACCAAGATGCGCGTAGAATTTTCTCCCGATGAATTTAAGGTGGCTTTGGCGACTTCCGTGGTCGTTTTTGGCTTTGATGGGGAAAATCTAAAAACCCTCGTGGCACAGAAGAAAGGCCAGCCCTATGAAGGTGCATGGATCATCCCTTCGTGCGTGGTTAAGGCGGATGAAAATCCTGAGCACGTCGCCAAGGAGCTCCTCGTTCGTGCGACTGGGCAGCAGGAGTGGTTATTGGAAAAGCTGAACGTATTTGCCGACCCGTACCGAAATCCGGTAGGCCGCGTTGTCAACATTGCATATTACTGCACTGTGCGTTTGGACGATGCCCTTGCGAACAATCTGCAACGCGAGGGATACAGCTGGGTTCTTGCCAGTGATGTCCCCACCTTGGCCTACGATCACAATGAGATCATGGAGTATGCACGTGAACGCTTCAAGCGCCGTGTGAAGCGTCGTCCGATCGGCTTTAGCCTGTTGCCGGCCGAATTTACCTTGAACAACATCCAGCGCCTCTACGAGTGTGCGTTGGGCAAGCGCTTTGACAAGCGCAACTTCCGCCGAAAGCTCCTCAAGTCACAGCTCCTCATTGAGACGGACAACTTTATCCGTTCTTCGGAGCGGGCGAAACGACCCTCGCGCCTCTACAAATTCAACGAGAAGAAGTACCGCACCCTTTCCTTGAAAGGCTACGACTTTGTCTATCAATAAGCGTTTCTAAACGTTTAAAAAGCACAAAGGGCGCCCCATCGGGGCGCCCTTTGCATGTGTATTCGGTCCGATTAGTGGATGCCCTTCATGAGCTTGCGCAACAGAGGCGTCAAGGCGAACATGAGCAAGGCGCCCGCAGCGGCAGTGATCGTCAAGAAGACGAAGAGGTTCATGCCCGGGAAGATCTTCTCCAGCAAGGACTCCATGATACCCGCCATGTAATTGGCCAACGCCATAGAGGCAAACCAAAGGCCCATCATAACGGATACAATTTTGGGCGGTGCCAATTTGGTGATCATCGAAAGGCCGATAGGAGAGAGGCAGAGTTCACCAAAGGTGTGAAGTACGTACACGCCGACCAACCATAGGGGGCTAACCAAAGCTTCACCTTCAGCCGCGAAGCTGGCCAAAGACATAACCACGAAGCCTAAGGAGAGCAAGGCGAGGCCCAAGCCAAATTTGGCCGGGGTCGATGGGTTGCGGTTGCGCAAGGCCAAGCTTACCCAAAAAGAGGCGATGACCGGTGCAAAAATGAAGATAGCCAAGGCATTGATGGACTGGAAGAGCGATGCAGCGACTTCGTAGCCGAAAATGTTTCGGTTCGTTTCTTCCGCAGCGAAAAGGTTGAAGGTGCCACCCGCTTGTTCAAAGCCACTCCAGAAGAAGATATTCGCCACAGCAAAAATGAGGATGGCGCCCACGCGTG
>JALQUY010000075.1 GCA_023260615.1 Schleiferiaceae bacterium | reverse complement strand
ATGCGATGCTCAGCCCATAAAAGAGGGCGGCGCGGGTGTTCCAAGGTGAGGATTCCCCCAGCAAGTCGGTGGCGCCATGGGGCATTCCCGCGGCTATGCCAATGAATAAAATCCAGGGGTTGTTGGCGGATCCGGTCCACCACGAATAGGCAAAGAGGGCGCCTACAGACGCCAGCATGGGGAGGAAATTGCTTTCGCGAACCAGCTGGCGCAGATCCATTTACTTGCGGAGTTCGATGTCCATTCGGGTCGGCAGCGTGATGTTCATGGCCGGATAGTCAATGATGACGTCCGAATGCCAAAGCTGCAGGGTGTCTGCGTCGTAGTCGACCACAAATTCCAAGGTGTCCGGGTAGGCATAAAACCACAGGGTCTGGATGGTGCTGTCGTAACTCCAAATGCCATCGCCTTCTTTGTTGTAGTGCAAGGGAACCATGCCGGCGAGCAGGTCCGCCATGAAGTCAATGCGGTAGTGGACGAGGGCGGAATCGTTTCGGTCCGTGAAGGTGAATTCACCCCCTACGTCGTAGGCCTCGCCTTTGAACTGAGCCGTCGTGGTGCTGTCAAAGGGGTTGGGCATGGTGCCTTCGTAGGAAACTGCATGCACGCGCCAACCTTCCTTCAATCGGGGCTCAAAGGGCCCGGTCGCCAAAGGGGGCAGCGGATCCGGCTTGGGTTCCTTGACACAAGCGGCCAAGGCCATAAGACTGAACAGCAGGAGGGCGGAGAATCGTTTAGCCATTGATGTCGATAAAGCGCTCGACGTCTTTGGTCAGGCCAAACACGACCAGCTCGTCGTTTTCTTGAATGATCACGTCCGGCATAGGTACGCCTTTGATGTGCGGTTCGTCGTTGATGCGCTCAATCAAGGTCACAATGTTGAGGCGGTACTTGCTGAGCAAGCCAATGTCTTCGATGCTGCGGCCGACGATGTTTTTGGGCGCGGCAATCTCGACAATTTCATAGTTGTCAGGAAGCTGCACGCACATGAGCATGGACGGATTCATGAGGCGCTCTGCGACGTTCTTACCTACTTCCTCTTCGGGAGACAGGATTTCCGACACGCCCATTTTCTCCAAAATCTTGCGCTGGGTTTCGCCTTGCGCTCGGGCAATCAAGCGCTTCACGCCCAGCTCCATGAGCTTCACGGTGGTGAGCAGCATGCCCTCAAAATTTTGGCCAATGGACACGACGACGGCGTCCATTTCGGAAATGTTCTGCGACTGCAAAGCGCGCAAATCCGTGCTGTCCAGCTGAACCGCGTAGGCCACGTGCTCCTTGATGTCTTCTACTTTGTCCTCGTCAATGTCAATTGCGATGACTTCTGCCCCCTTTTCGGAGAGCTTTTTACAAATGGCTGAGCCAAACTGACCCAAACCAATGACTGCGAATTTGTCCGCCATAACGGTTATAAAAGTACGGAAAGTGCGGTATCCAAATCCGCTTTAAGATCCCGAACGTCCTCAATGCCAACACTCAAGCGAATTAGGCCGTCCGTCACCCCGCTCTCTTCGCGCTGGGCCTTGGGAATGGAGGCGTGCGTCATAGAGGCAGGATGGCCCGCCAAAGACTCCACACCGCCTAAAGATTCCGCCAAGGTGAAGACCTTGAGCGCGCTGACCACTTTGCTGGCATCTTCAAAGGAATCGCTCTTGACCGCGAAGCTGATCATGCCGCCAAATCCGCGCATCTGCTTCTTCGCCACGGCATGGCCGGGATGGTCCTCAAATCCGGGGAAAACCACGCGGCTCACCGCGGGGTGCTGGCGTAGGTAGTCTGCCAATTCCAGGGCGTTTTCCTGGTGGCGGTCCATGCGCACATGCAGCGTTTTAATGCCGCGCAGAACCAGGAAGCTGTCCATGGGGCCGCACACAGCACCTGTCGCATTTTGCAGGAAGTACAGTTTTTCCGCGAGCGCTTCGTCCTTCACGACCAGGGCGCCCAGGACCACGTCGCTGTGGCCACCTAGGTACTTCGTCGCCGAATGCAGCGCAATGTCCGCCCCCAAGGCCAAAGGCTGCTGCAAGTAGGGCGTCGCAAAGGTGTTGTCCACCACCAGCAGCGCGCCTGCCTTCTTGGCCACCTCCGCTACCGCTGCGATGTCAATGACGTTGAGCATGGGGTTGGTGGGCGTCTCGACCCAAATCATTTTGGTGTTGGCATTCACCAACGCCGCAACGTCCGCTGCGTTCCCCATGGGGGTAAAATGAAACTTCAAGCCGTACTTCTCGTAGACTTTCACGAACTGGCGGTAGGTACCGCCGTAGAGGTCGTTGGTCGAAATCACTTCGTCGCCCGGAGCGAGCAACTTCATACAGGCATCCACCGCGGCCAAACCGCTGCCAAAGGCCAAGCCGTGCGTGCCGCCTTCAATGGAGGCCAAGGCGCGCTCCAGCGCATGGCGCGTGGGGTTTTGGGTGCGGCTGTATTCGTAGCCCTGGTGCACACCGGGCGCAGACTGGGCATAGGTGGAGGTTTGGTAGATGGGAGGCATGACGGCGCCCGTCGAGGGATCCGGATGCTGACCGCCGTGGATGGCGCGTGTGCCGAAGTGTTCTGAGTCCATGAACACGAAGGTAGCGCCCAAGCGGTTGTACTTTCATGCCATGGTTGGTCGTTTTGCCCCTTCCCCTTCCGGCTTCATGCACCTCGGGCATGCCTCGACGTATTTGCTCGCTTGGCTACAGACCCGAACGCAAAACGGAACCCTCCTCCTGCGCATGGAGGACGTCGACCGACAGCGCTGCAAACCCGAATTTGCGGACGCCTGGCGCCGCGATCTCGCCTGGCTCGGCCTCCACTGGGACCGGGAAGTACCCGCCCAATCCGATCGCTCTCCCGCCTACGCCACCGCCCTAGAAAACCTGGCCTCCCAGGACCTCGTCTTTGCCTGCTCCTGCACCCGAAAAGACATGGAAGAAGCGGTCCGCGCCCCCCACGAGGCCTGGGGCGCCTACCCCGGAACCTGCGTGAACGCCGGCCTGCCATTGGATGGCCCCTATGCCAAACGCTTGAAATACCCCGAAGACGCCTTTGTCCTTCAACGGGCCGATGGCGCCTGGGGCTACCAGCTGGCCGTGGTCGTGGACGACGGCGCACAGGGAGTGACGCATGTGCTGCGCGGCGTGGATTTGGCCGATTCGGAGGCTCCGCAGCGCTTCCTGCACCAGGCCCTAGGACAACCCGCTCCGGAGGTCCAGCATGCCCCCCTGTGGTACGGTCCGGATGGCCACCGTTTGAGCAAGCGCCACGGCTCGGTGGGCATTCAGGACTACCGCGAAAAAGGCTGGACGCCGGAGAAACTTTGGGGGCAGGTTGGGCAACTCCTTGGCCTTCAGGAGGATGCGAAAGAGGCTCGGCCCGAGGACTTTTTGGCGGCCTTTGCGCGACAAGCGCTTCGAACGGCACCCATCCGTCCCGCCGAGGGGCTACCTTTGTGGGCATGATGCGCTCCATGACAGGATTCGGAAAAGGCAGTGCCGAATGTGCGACTGCCCGAATCACGATAGAAATTCGGTCCCTCAATAGCAAAGGCTTGGACCTCAACCTTCGCTACCCCTCCCTATACCGCGAACGCGAAATGGACTGGCGCAAGCAGGTGAGCGACGCCGTTACCCGCGGCAAAGTCGATGTCAACATCCACCGCGAAGCTATTGGCCAAGAAGCGGTCGGCCTGCAAAAAGACTGGCTGGAGCAAGCCATGCAAAGCCTGCAGGACATCGCTGGAGAGCCCATCGCCAAAGCCCAGTTGCTGAACATGGCCTTGCGCCTGCCCACTCCTCATGTGTCGGAAGAAATTCAAGACGCCGAATGGGCTGCCGTCGACGCGGCTATGGCCGAGGCTATGGCGGATTTTCAAGCCTTTCGCGAGCGCGAAGGGGCGGAATTGGCCAAGGACTTGCACGCCAGTTTGGCGAGCATTCAGGCTGGTTTGAACGAAGTTCCCGCCCTGGAAGAAGAACGTGTGGCCGCTTTGAAAGCGCGCTTGCACCGCGGCTTGGAAGGCATGGACTACGACGCCAACCGCTTTGAGCAAGAGTTGATTTACTACCTCGAGAAATTGGATGTCAACGAGGAGAAGGTTCGGCTACAGGCCCATTTGGACCATTTCCATGAAGCCATGCAGGAGGGCCAAGGCCGAAAATTGGGCTTCATCAGCCAAGAAATCGGCCGCGAAATCAATACCCTGGGCAGCAAATCCAACCACGCCGGCATGCAGCGCATCGTCGTGCAAATGAAGGAGGAGTTGGAGAAAATCAAAGAGCAAAGCCTGAACGTCCTATGAAGCTTTTGGTCCTGTCTGCGCCGTCGGGCTCCGGCAAAACCACCCTGGTGCGCCGCTTGATGGCGGACTTCCCGCAACTGGCGTTTTCTGTTTCTGCCACGAGCCGTGCCCCACGCGGCCAAGAGGTTCACGGCCAGGACTACTACTTCCTCAGCACCGAAGAATTTGAGGCCCAGCGCGAGGCCAAGGCCTTCCTCGAGTGGGAAGAGGTCTACGCTGGAACCTACTACGGGTCGTTGAAGTCGGAGGTCGAACGTCTGGATGCGGCAGGTAAAACCGTAGTCTTTGACATCGACGTCGCCGGCGGATTGCGCCTCAAGAAAAACTACCCGAATGAAACCTTAGCCGTCTTCATTCAGGCCCCCAATTTGGACGTATTGGAGCAGCGCCTGCGCGGTCGCGGCACGGACGCCGAAGACAAAATTCGCATGCGCCTCGCCAAGGCCGAGCAGGAAATGGCCACCGCTGAGCGCTTTGATGTGATCGTCGTCAACGACGATTTGGAACAGGCCTATGCCGACTTACAGGCCGCCGTTCTCCCATTTTTAAACGCATGAAAACGGGGCTCTTTTTTGGCACCTTCAACCCGGTCCACAAGAGCCACCTCATCGTAGCCGAATACCTCGCGCAGTGGCAAAATCTGGACGAGGTTTGGCTGGTGGTTACCCCGCACAATCCGCACAAAGACAAGGCCGGACTCCTGGACGACACGGAGCGCCTGCACATGGTGGAACTCGCGACCGCAGACATTCCGCACTTTCAGGTCTCCACCATTGAATTTGAGCTTCCACAGCCCAATTACACCGTGGACACCTTGGCGGCATTGCAGGCTGCCCATCCGGACCGAACCTTCTTCCTCCTCATGGGCGCCGACAACTTTCTCTCCCTCCCGCGCTGGAAGGACCCCGAGGGCATTTTGCGCGCGGCCCAGCTCCTGGTGTACCCGCGTCCCGGGGCCGAAATTCCGAGCGACCACCCCCTGCTGGGGCATGCGCGCGTAGCCATCGCCGACGGGCCTTTGATGGAGCGGAGCGCGACGGCCATTCGGGCCAAATTGGGCTTAAAAGGAAGCGCAAACGATGAGCTTCCGCGTTCGGTAGCGGCGTATATTGAAGCACGCCAACACTATCGTTCGTAGAATCTGCATGGAAGCATTTTTGGACCGGGTTGCCCGGGAAATCATCGCCGAAAGTCCCCAGCTGCACCGCTCAGGCATCATCCTGCCCTCGCGCCGTGCCCAGCGTGCGCTGCGCCAAGCCTTCCAAAAGCACTTGCACGAACCTGCGCTGTCTCCCGCCATTTGGCCCGTAGAATCCGTCATGCAAGAGCTCGCCCAGCGCGAGCCCGCCCGCCCCATGGACCAGCTCATGGTGCTCTTTGCCGCCCACGAAGAGGTCTTTCAGTCGCGCAGCCAGCCGCTAGAGGAATTTCTGCGCTGGGCGCCCACCGTCTTGCGTGACTTTGGCGAGATGGACCGCCACGGCGTAAATGCCAGCGAGGTCTACACCGAAATGCGGGAAATCGAAGCGCTCAGCCTCTGGGGCCTCGACGAACCCACCGAACTCATGACCCGCCGCCTCGACCTCTGGAAGCAGTTGCCCGGGCTCTACACGCGCTACCACGAAATGCTCGAAGCCAAAGGCTGGAGCACCCCCGGCGGCGTCTTCCAAAAAGCGAGCCCTGCCCCCGACGGCCCTGCAGAATCCGCCCTAGTGGCCTGGATGCAGAAAAGCGAAGTCGATCGGCTCTACTTTGTGGGGTTCAACGCCCTAACGCCCTCCGAAAAAGCCTTGCTCATCAGCGCCCACCGCCACGTGGGAGCCCGTGCATTTTGGGATGCCGATGCCCACTACATGCAGGCCGAGGCGCACGAAGCCGGATGGGCCCTTCGCCAACACTTTCAGGACTTGCCGGACGGGTTAACCGTGGACCTTCGGGAGCCGCCCGCCTGGTACGCCACCTCCGAAACCACCTTCACCGTGCTGCGCGCCAACCGCGCCGTGGGCGTCACCAAAGCCCTGGGGTCGGTCCTACAAGAGCTCAGCCAGAGCAACCCTACCCTGCACCGAACAGCCGTCGTCCTCGCGGACGAAGTCCTGTTGATTCCCACCCTGCAAGCCCTGCCCACCGACCTGGAAGAGGCCAACGTCACCATGGGTATGCCGCTTACCAGCACGGCGGCCTTTGCAGGCCTTGATGCCTTCTTCCAGCTGCACGAAGCCCGCGAACTCAGCGGGGGTACCTACCCCTACCGACTCCTGCAGGCCAGCTGCATTCACCCCGTGTGCCAAGCCCTGTACGACGGCCCCCATGCCCTGCCTCGAGCGGCCGAAAAACTGCGCCGCGGCAAACGCGCCCACTGGTCCGTGGACAGCGCCTGCGATCTCCTGGGCGAGGGCGCCCACCTGTGGCAGGCCTACCCGGATGCCAAGCCCTTCTTGGCGGATTTGTCGGTGGCCTTGGGGCGCTATGTGGAGAGCTTGCGTTCGGCCTGGGAAGCGGAACCCGCGCGTCTCTGCCTCAATGCGTTGGAGTCCTTGCGCACCTGGATGCCCGACCAAGCGCTGAGCTTCGGCAGTTTGCGCCGTCTCTTCAAGCAGTTTGCCCAGGAGAGCCCGGTGAATTTTTACGGCGAACCCTTCCAAGGGCTGCAGGTTTTGGGCTTGCTGGAGACCCGAAATTTGGATTTTGACACCCTCATCCTAGCGCCAGTCAACGAGGGCGTCCTCCCCAAAGGCCGCAACGACGCCTCCTTCCTCCCCTTTGATGTCCGCCGCGCCTATGGCATGCCGCTCCCCCAAGAGCGCGAAGCCATCATGGCCTACCATTTTTACCGCCTCTGCCAGCGGGCCAAACGCGTCTTCTTCCTCGTCAACGGCGAGTCCGACGGCATGGGCAAGGGCGAGCCCAGCCGATTCTTGGCCCAAATGGCCATCGAACTGCAGCGCTACCCCGGCATTCGCTGGGAAGACCGAAGTGTGCAATCCGAAGTCGATTCCTCCCGCCTGGCGCAGCCTTGGAAAATGGAGAAATCCCCCGAGGTTTTGGCGCAGCTCGTGCATCAGCTCGGGGAACGTGGGCTGAGTCCGTCCGCGCTGAATACCTATTTGAAGGACCCGGCGGAGTTTTACGTTCGGTTTGTGTTGGGCATTCGGGAAGAGGAAGCCGTTGAAGAGCGCATGGCCGCCAACATCCGCGGCAACGTCCTGCATGACGTGCACGAAATGCTCTTCAAACAGCTCAAAGCGGACCAGCACTGGGCGCTCGATCGCGTCTACGATGCGGTGGAGGCAGGTATCCAAAAGCACTTCCCCGGACCGCGAACCACCGGACCTTTTGTCATCGAACGCAACGTCTTGCACAAAATGGCCCGCGATTGGGCGGTCGCCGAAGGGGAGCGCATTGCCACCGGCGACGACCGCGACCAGCCATGGAACGTCCACCTCGTGGAAGAAACCCTGGAAACCTTCCTCCAAGTCGACGGCCAACGCGTAAAAGTCAAGGGCCGTGCAGACCGCATCGAAGCGTGGCAAAACGGCTGGGCCGTCGTCGACCTCAAATCCGGGGGCTTCCAAAAAGGCGAACTCAGCGTGTCAACCCTAGAGGATTTGCGTAAACCCACCAAAGGCAAGGCGCTTCAGCTCTTCACTTATGCCTGGCTCCTTTCCAAACACCAAGCCGGCGGGCCCTTCCGCGCGGGCATCCACGCCATGCGCAAACCGCAAGACCCGGTGGCCTGGCTCAGTTTTCAACGTTCCGAATGGATTTCACGCGAAACGCTCGACGCCTTTGAGCAGGTGGTCCTACTTCCCTTAATTTCCGAAATGCTGGATGCCTCCATCGCGTTTAAGGCGGCGGATTTTGAGGAGGATGAGGGCTAGAGGGCTAGAGGGCTAGAGGGCTAGAGGGCTAGAGGGCTAGAGGGCTAGAGGGCTAGAGGGCTAGAGGG
>JALQUY010000074.1 GCA_023260615.1 Schleiferiaceae bacterium | reverse complement strand
GACACCCCGTAAATGATGCCGAAATTGACCGTCTTCGCGTGCGAACGCTGCTCGCGCGACACCTCCGAGAGGGGCACGCCAAAAACCTTGGCCGCCGTAGCCGCGTGAATGTCCTCGCCGCTCCTGAACGCCTCCAGCATCGCGGGATCTTGGCTCATGGAGGCAATGACGCGTAGTTCAATTTGCGAGTAGTCGGCACTGAGCAGCACATGGTCGGAATCCCGAGCAACAAAGAGGTTGCGGACGCGACGGCCGCGCTCCGTTCGGATCGGAATGTTCTGCAAGTTGGGATTGGTGGACGACAGGCGGCCGGTCGCGGCCACCGCTTGGTTGAAGGTGGTGTGGATGCGGCCCGTCTTGGGGTGAACCAGCTGCGGCAGGGCATCGACGTAGGTGCTTTTCAGCTTGCCCACTTGGCGCCATTCTAGGAGTTTTTCCACGATGGGATGCTCCTTCACATAGCCCTCTAGGACTTCCTCGCCGGTGGCATACTGACCCGTTTTGGTCTTTTTCACTTTGCCTCGGCCGATCTGCAATCCATCAAAGAGCACCTCACCGAGCTGCTTTGGGGAGCCCAGGTTAAAGGATTGGCCGGCCAATTCGTGCACTTCGGCCTCCAATCGCGCCAGGTCCTGCCCGAGCTCCTCCGAAAAGGCCGCGAGGCCTTCACTATCCACTTTCACGCCTGCCAACTCCATGTCGGACAGAACGGAAATCAAGGGCGCCTCCATAGTTTGGTAAATGGACTGAACGCCCGTGCTCTCCACTAGGGGCTGCAGGGTGCTGCGCAGGCGCCAGGTGATGTCGGCATCTTCCCCGGCATATTCGGCCACGGCCGCGGGGTCCACGTCGCGCATGGACTTTTGGTTTTTGCCTTTCGGGCCGATTAAAGACGTGATGGAAATGGGGCTGTACCCGAGCAGCTTTTGGGCCAAATCGTCCATGCCGTGGCGCTGATCGGGCTCGACCAAGTAGTGCATCAGCATGGTATCCACCAAGGCACCCTGCACCCGAATGCCATAGTTCAGCAGGACCTGGTAGTCGTACTTCAAGTTGTGGCCGACCTTTTCAATGGCCGGATTTTCGAGCGGACCGCGCAGGGGCTCGAGCAAGGCCATGGCTTCCTCCCGGTTTGCCGGAAGCGCCACGTAATAGGCGGTATGCGCCTCGTAGGAAAAAGCAATACCGACCAGCTCCGCCTCCAGCGTATCCAAGGAAGTGGTCTCTGTGTCAAAGCAAAACGCGGGCTGCTCCGCCAATTTGCGCGCAAAAAACTGCACGGCTACGGCATGGTCTAGCAAGGTGTAGGTGTGGTCCGTGGACGTGGCATCGCTGCCGGGCAGGACCTCTTGCGCAGGCAAGGCCGTTCCAAACAAATCCATCTGACCGTCGGTAGCCGCGGGCGCCCCGGAGGCCGTTGCCCCAGAAGCGGCCGAACTTCCCCCTCCCGCAGCGGGCGCACTAGGCGCAGCCGCTGCGCTCGGCAACAAGCGGCGTTGGAGGCTCCGGAATTCCAGTTCGTCCAACAGGGTTTTCAAGGCCTCCGTGTCGGGATCTTCGCGAAGCAGGTCGCGCTCGTTCAAATCGATGGGGGCGTCCGTGAGGATGCGGGCCAGGACCTTGGAGAGGCGGCCTTGGTCGGCAAATTCGCGCACCTTTTCGCCCAGCTTGCCCTTGATGGCTTCGGCGTTTTCCAAAATGCCTTCGAGGCTGTCGTATTCGGCCAGCAATTTGGCCGCCGTCTTTTCCCCCACGGAAGGAATGCCGGGGATGTTGTCCACCGCGTCACCCATCAGGCCGAGCATGTCCACCACTTGATCGACCCGCTGAATTCCCCAGCGCGCACACACTTCTTCGATGCCCAGAACTTCCGCGGGATCGCCCCCACGTCCGGGCTTCAAGATTTTGATTTTCTCCGTGACCAACTGGCCAAAGTCTTTGTCCGGCGTCATCATAAAGACGTCAAAGCCTTCTTTCTCCGCCTTCTGCGCCAAGGTGCCAATCACATCGTCCGCTTCGTAGCCCGGTACCCCCAACGCCGGAATTTTCATGGCCTCCAACAGCTGGTGGATGTAGGGGACGGCGACTTTGATGCCCTCTGGGGTTTCATCGCGGTTGGCTTTGTACTCGGGGAAGAGCTCCTCGCGCGCCTGGCTACCGCCGATGTCAAACACCACGGCGATGTGGCTCGGCTTCTCCTTTTCCAAAACATCCAACAAGGCCAGCATAAAGCCATAGACGGCCGAAGTGTCCACGCCCTTGCTGTTCACCCGAGGATTTCGCGCAAAAGCAAAATAGGCGCGGAAAATCAGGGCATAGGCATCGAGCAGATAGAGGCGGGGAGCAGACATGGAAAACGCAGATTTCTTCAAAAATACGGCCCTAAAGGCCTACTTTTGGGGACTATGTCCGCTTCGCTGGTTATCATTCCGACCTACAACGAAAAAGAGAACATTCTTCCCATTTTGGAGGCGGTGTTTTCCTTGCCGCAAGGCTTTGAGGTCCTGATCATTGACGACGGATCCCCGGATGGAACCGCGGACATGGTGCGCGATGCTCAGAAGACCTACGGCGACCGCCTCCATTTGGAGTGCCGCACCGGAAAACTTGGCCTTGGAACCGCCTACATCCACGGCTTTCAATGGGCGCTGCAACGCGATTACCAGTATGTCTTTGAGATGGATGCGGACTTTTCGCACGACCCCAAAGACCTTCCCCGCTTGCTGGATGCATGCGCCGTATACGATGCGGATTTGGCCATTGGGTCGCGCTATTCCAATGGTGTAAACGTCGTGAACTGGCCCATGTCCCGCGTGCTTTTGAGCTACTTTGCGTCCAAGTACGTGCGCTTTATCACGGGCATGCCCATCCACGACACCACGGCGGGCTTCAAATGCTACCGCCGTCGCGTGCTGGAGTCCATCAATTTTGAGAAAATTCGCTTTGTCGGCTACGCCTTCCAGATCGAAATGAAGTTCCGCGCTTGGCGCAAGGGCTTTCATTTGGCCGAAGTGCCCGTCATCTTCACGGACCGAAAATTGGGTCAAAGCAAAATGTCCAGCGGCATTATTAGAGAGGCCGTCTTTGGGGTAATTTTGCTGAAGATTTCGAGCATATTCCGCAAATGAGTTCCATACCTCCACGCTATTTAATTAAGAACGCCCGCCTCATCAACGAGGGCCTCATCCAAGAAGGCGATATTCTCTTGGAAAACGGGCGCATTGAGCGCATTGACACGACCCTAACGCCCCAAGACGCTACGGTTCAAGTCATCGACGCCGCCGGATGCTACGTACTGCCCGGAGTCATCGATACCCAGGTGCATTTTCGCGAGCCCGGCCTCACCCACAAAGGCGACATCGGATCGGAGTCCATGGCAGCCATTGCCGGTGGAGTGACCAGCTACGTGGAACAACCCAACACCGTTCCCCAAGCCACCACGGTTGAGGAACTGGAGAAGAAATACGCACGCGCCGCCGAGGTTTCCTGGGCCAACTACAGCTTCAACATGGGCGCCACCAACGAGAATTTGGAGGAGCTCAAGAAGGTTTCCAAGCGGGACGTGGCGGGCATCAAAATTTTCATGGGCTCCTCAACCGGCAATATGCTGGTGGACAACCCCGAAACCCTGGAGCGCATATTCCGCGAAGTGGACCACCAACTCATCGCGCACTGCGAGGACGAGGCCACGATTCAGGCCAACTTGGAGCGTTTAATCGCCGAGAAGGGCCGCGAAAATCTCACCGCCGCGGACCACCCCATCATTCGCTCGGCCGAAGGTTGCTACATCAGCTCCTCTGCCGCCATTGCACTCGCGCGGAAAACCGGCGCTCGCTTCCACCTCTACCACGTTTCCACCGCCATGGAGCTGGATTTGCTGGACGGCGATCTACCCCTCGCCGAGAAAAAAATTACGGCCGAAGCCTGCGTCCACCACCTCTGGTTCAGCGACGAAGACTACGCCGAGAAAGGCAACTTCATCAAGTGGAACCCCGCCGTCAAAACCAAAGCAGACCGCAATGCCTTGCGCGAAGCCCTGCTGAATGGCAAGATTGACGTGGTTTCGACCGATCATGCCCCGCATACGCTGGAAGAGAAGATGCGCCCCTATGCGGATGCTCCGTCGGGCGGTCCCTTGGTGCAAAACAGCCTGCCGGCCATGTTGGAGTTGGCGCGTCGAAACGACATCGACTACGCCCGCATCGTCCAGCTCATGTGCCACAACCAGGCGGACCTCTTCGGCATCGAGGACCGCGGCTACTTGCGCGAAGGCTACCATGCGGACGTGGTCATTGTCGACCCCTCACGCCCTTGGAACGTGACGCGCGACAACATCTTAAGCAAGTGCGGGTGGTCGCCCTTTGAGGGACGCACCTTTGCGGCGCGCGTAACCCACACCTTTGTCAATGGCCATTTGGTCTACCGCAACGGAAAGGTCCGTGGCGAGGCGCAGGGCCAACGTTTGTTATTCGTTCGGCCATGAGAAAAGCGGCCAGCATCCTTCTCCTTGCGGTAAGCCTATTGAGTGCGTGCCAATGGGGAGGAAGTGCCCAGCCGCAAAACCCGTCGGAAAAACCGGAGGACCTCCTGCCCGAGAAGACCTTCGTCAAGCTCCTCTATGAAATGAACCTCCTGGAGGGGGCCCGCACGGGCAATACCCTTTTGGGCGATTCCATCCCCTTGAACGCCTACTACCAAACGCTCTACGCCGACTTTGGCGTGACTCCCGAGCAGGTGCAGCGCAACTTCACCTACTACCACAGCGACGCGGAAAAGATGGCCACCTACTACCAATGGATCATTGACAGTTTGCGCGTGGATGTGCAGCGTTTGAGCGCCCCCATGCAAAGTGAGGAAGGGGATGAGTGAGGGCTATCCGTTTATTTCGGACACCTTCCACGAGGTCGCCGTTCGGCTCTTCCATTACCAGGCCGAGCACAACCCCGTCTACGGCGCCTGGCTGCAGGCCCTTGGCTTTGATGCCGCGAAAAAAGCCACCGTCAAACGGGTAGAAGACATTCCCTTCTTGCCGATCGAAACGTTTAAAACGCATACGGTCAAGACGGGCGACTTTGAACCAGGAGCCATCTATACGTCCAGCGGTACGACCGGTCAGGAAACCTCCAAGCACCACATCGCCTCCCCGCAGGCCTATTTGCGCAATGCGCAAGCCTGCTTTGAACATTTCTACGGTCCGGTGGATCAATACGCCTGGCTTTGCCTGCTTCCCAGCTACATGGAGCGCGAAGGCTCCTCCCTCATCGCCATGGCCGAGCACTTTGTAAAGCAGTCGCCGGCCGAGGAATCGGGCTTCTTTCTGAAGGGATTGGACGAGCTGCGCTACCGCCTGGAAACCCTGGAACTCAATGGCGTGCCCACCGTCATCTTGGGCGTGACCTTTGCTCTGCTCGACTGGGCAGAAAGCTTGGAGAAACCGCTGTCCCTGAAATCTACCCTCATTATGGAAACGGGCGGCATGAAGGGCCGCCGCGTGGAGCCTGTGCGCGAAGCCGTTCACGCGCAGCTTCAGCAGGCCTTTGGGGTCGACCGAATCCACTCCGAATACGGCATGACCGAGCTGATGTCGCAGGCCTACAGCTTTGGCGAGGGGCGCTTCATCCCTCCTCCCCAAATGCGCGTCCTGCCCCGCAGCCCTGAAAACCCCCTGGAATGGGCGGGCCTAGAATCCCATGCGGCCCTCAACATCGTGGATTTGGCCAATGCTGACTCCTGTGCCTTCCTAGCCACCGCGGATCTTGGCAAGGTCTTTGGAAATGGTTCTTTTGAAGTGCTGGGCCGTTTGGAAGGTTCCGACCTCCGCGGCTGCTCTTTGTTGACCGTTTAACCTCAAAGACCCGACTATGCGCGCATTGATTGCTACCTTGCTCCTGTTTGGTGCAGGCCTTCAGGCTTCTGCCGACCACCACCCTCATCGCCCCTATGCTCATCGACGTCCCTATGGAAACGCCTACTATGCTCAACCCCGCCCCTACTACCCGCAGCCTGCGATCATTGTGGTGGATGGGAATCCTTACTCTTCTCGCGTCACCCTTGTCCGCCCAGTGGGTCAACGCATGGACCAGCATTACCGTGGACAAAGAGCCCGCGTTCACGTTGTCCGACAGCACCGCCGTTCACGCCGTTCGTGCCGCTGACGGAGGCTACGCCATTACGAAGCGCGTTTGGGTCGAAAAGGGCGCGGTCAGCGACGGTGAACTCGCCGCAGAAAGCACCTTGTACAACGCCAAAGGCCAAGCCATCGGCCAAACGCAAAAGGCCCTCCTCTTGGATGAGCCCGGCATCCCCTCGGACCGTCGGATGGCTAAGAAATACGTGACGGGATTGATTCATGGCCACGTGCGCTCCTCGGCCTTTATCAGCAATTCTTGGCCCGAGCGCACCCTGGTGGAATTTCTCACGGAAAAGCGAACCGGCCCCTTTTGGGACGCCTTCTCGGGCTACCTCCAAACCTTTGGCTTTGAAGAACTCAAGCCCCTTCCCGGTGAATTGGATGATGCGGGGCTCAACGCCTGGGTGCTCCGCTATCAGGACGCCAAGAACCAAGACGAGCAGCGTTTCCGCATGATCATTTTCACACGCGGCGAAGTAGGCATTCAGTGCATCCTCACCGACGCCGAGGTCCTAGACATTCCCAAGCTTAAACTGCAGGAGGACAAGCCTTACGGCCAACTGCACCACCTGGCCAAGCCCACCACCGCCCAAACCACGGGCTACGAATACGCGGCCTATGCCTGCATTCCGCTCGAAGGTGAATAAGCAGCTCTTCATGGTCGCTGTGGTCGTGCCCGACTACGATGAAGCCATCGCGCATTACACGCAGGCTTGGGGCTTTGAGCTCTTGGAAGACAGCGTTCAGACCTCCGAAAAGCGCTGGGTGCGCGTCGCTCCTCCGGGAAGTTCATGCGCCCTGCTCTTAGCCAAGGCCGTCACCCCCGCTCAAGAAGCCGCCATTGGGCAGCAGACCGGAGGGCGCGTTTTTCTCTTTATGCACTGTGAGGATCTCGACGCCGATTTGGCGCGACTAGCCCGACATGGCTGCCACCCGGAAGCCCCGGTGCGGCAGGAAGCCTATGGCAAAGTTTGTGTCGTGGCAGATCGCTTCGGCAACCGCTGGGATTTGATTCAGCCGCTTAGCTGAGCACGACCAGCGCGTAGTTCTTCTTGCCCTTTTGGACGAGTAAGTACCCCCCACCAATCACATCGTCCAAGGTGACCGTGTAGTCGCCCTCCACTTTGTTTTTGTTCAGCGAAACGCCGCCCGCCGCCAAGAGCTTTTTGGCCTCCCCGCGGGATGCAAACAGCGCCGTATCGGCGCAAGCCACGTCCAGAATGGGCAGTCCTGCCGCCAAGGCGTCTTTGGATACCGTCATTTGGGGAACGCCTTCAAAGACGTCCAACAAGGTGCGCGCATCCAAGGCTTTCAGGGCTTCTGCGGTGGATTGGCCGAAGAGGATTTGGCTCGCTTGCAACGCTTTTTCTAGCTCCTCTTCGGAGTGAACACGCGCCGTAATGTCGGCCGCTAGGGCCTTTTGTACGATTCGGAGGTGTGGTGCCTGAGCATGCTCCGCTTCAAGCGCCTCAATTTCCTCGCGGGTCTTGGTGGTGAATATGCGGATGTAGTTGCCAGCATCTTCGTCCGCCGCATTGAGCCAAAACTGGTAGAATTGGTAGGGGCTGGTGCGGTTGGGATCCAGCCAGACGTTGCCGCCCTCGGTCTTTCCAAACTTGGTGCCGTCCGCCTTCTTAATCAAGGGCGTGGTGAGGGCAAACGCCTCGCCGCCGCCCATTCGGCGAATGAGCTCCGTGCCGGTCGTGATATTGCCCCACTGGTCGCTTCCGCCCATTTGCAAACGGATGCCTTCCTCCTTCCAGAGGTGGTAAAAGTCGTAGCCTTGAATGAGCTGGTAGCTGAATTCCGTGAAGCTGATCCCGCTTTCTTGACGGCTCTTGACCGAATCCTTCGCCAACATGTAGTTGACGGTAATGTGCTTGCCCACGTCGCGGATGAAGTCCAAAAAGCCGAAGTTCTTAAACCAGTCGTAGTTGTTGACAATCTTGGCGCCGTTGGGGCCATCAAAGTCGAGGAATTTCATGAGCTGTGCCTTCTGGCCCGCGAGGTTCTTCTCCAGTGTTTCCGCGTCGAGCAATTGGCGTTCGGCCGACTTGAAGGAGGGGTCGCTACGTAGAGTTTAATCTAGTGCACGACAAAGGCACTTTGTTTGGATTAAAAACCAACGGCCGCATTGAAAGCATCCTGATGTCCTTACCGCCGCACGTGCAGTGGCATTACGACCATCATCCGGTGGACGGCAGCGCCGAAGCCGCCTTGATAGCAGT
>JALQUY010000073.1 GCA_023260615.1 Schleiferiaceae bacterium | reverse complement strand
ATTAAAGGCATGAAGCACGAGCAAATGGACTACGTGGGGTTCATTTTCTTTGGGTTGATCCTCACGAAAAAAGGCGTGAAAGTCATCGAATACAATTGCCGAATGGGCGACCCCGAGACGGAAGTGGTCATTCCACGCGTGGACGAAGATCTCTTGCCCCTCTTTGTCGATGCTGCCAAGAAAAAACTCCTTACCCGCCCCATGGCGCAGACGGCCCATGCCGCTTGCACGGTTATGCAAGTATCAGGAGGCTACCCCGAGGCATACCCCAAAGGCCATGTAATTAGCGGCCTGGAGGAGCACGTCGAAGGCACGGTGGTTTTCCAAGCGGGAACGGCGGAAAAAGACGGAAATATTGTGACGCACGGAGGACGCGTATTGTGTGCAACGGGTATAGCACCCAACGCAGCACAGGCTTTGACGCAAGCGTATGAGCGCCTAGACCAAATCACTTTTGAAGGGGCGTACCGCCGCAACGATATCGGAGTGGATCTAGGGTTGCGCGGGTAATGGAGTCAAAATTTTGACGACAGCCCCATCAAAGCGACGCTTTGTGGAACACAAACAAAAAAGCCGCCCTTTTCGGGGCGGCTTTTTCATTCGCGAAAAGCGTATTATTTCTCGCCAGCCTTTTGGTGCTTGCGCATTTCCATCAACCAGTAGACGCCAAGACCAGCTCCTACAGCCATGAACAAATAGTTAGCAGAGTTGCCCAAAAAGGGGAGAATCTGGAAGGTCCATTCTAAAAATTCACCAAGACCTTCAAAAAATGAGCGGAGGGGCATAGCAGTCCAATTAATTTTGGACAAATTTAATCCAAAGCGTGCGCCAACCCAATCATATTTTCAGAAATCCGCATCCCGGAATCGCAGTGGTCCTCTTCACGGCCACGGCAGGCCTCACGGCGGTCTTTAATTTCTGGGTGAAAGGCGCAGAAACATTGGGAAGTTGGAGCTTCTGGTACACCCCGGTCTGCGTGGGGTTGGCTGCTTGGCTCATAAACGTTCTCCTCGTTTTTAGAAGCCGCTACCTCAAGACGAACTACTTGCTGGGTTGGTTTTGGTTCTGCTTGCTGCTCGCCACGCACCCTAAGGGCATTGGTCTAGCGGAGGTAAGTACGAGCGTGGGCTTCGCCATTTGGTTGGCCATGGCCTACGAATTGAACGACGACCGCAAGGTGGGTTTGGTTTCGCGTTCCAACTTAGGTCTGTATACCGCTTTGCTAGGAGTCTTACAGCCCGGATGGTGGACCCTCATTGTCGTGGCGGTCATTGCCTTGCGCGCGGGACAGTTGCGGCAGCCAACGCACCATTACGTGCAAATTTTCACGGGTTGGCTCATTGGTTGTGGGCTGGTGGCCACGTGGTCCGCGTATACGGGGAGGCTATCTGATTTTTGGGCAGAATTTACCCAACCATGGACGCAGGCCTTCCACTGGGAATGGCCCCATGCGGGTCAATGGGTAGTTGGTTTTTGGCTCCTCCTGGCCGTATTTGAAACCCTGCGGGCACTCTCCTTTGCCAAGAAGGCCAAGCGCAGAGGCCTCCTTATTGGCTGGATGGGCATCGTTTGGGCGTGGATCCTCAACCCTTGGCTTGGAGACGCGGCGATGCCCGGTGCCATATTAGCGGTATTTGCCGCCCCTCACATGGTGAACTTGCAGGCCTATTTCAAGCGCCCATGGATTACCCGAATGCTGGACATTAGCTTACTGGCAGCCGCGTTGGGCGCAGCCATACTCTAGGAGGGCTAGGCAATGGGGTTTTAAAAGGCCTTTGAAGCGCGGTGCAAAAGGCCCGCACAAGCAAACGCAACTTAGCTCGGGAAGAAGAGTGCTTTCAGCTCCGTAGCCTCGTCGGGCTTCATTTTTCCGGAGAGAATCAACGCAAGTTGACGGCGGCGCAAAGCCCCATCAAAACGCGCTTTTTCTTCGTCGGATTCGGGCAGAACGGCAGGAACTTCAATGGGATTGCCCAATTGATCCACAGCCACAAACGTATAGATCGCCTCGTTGCACTTGGTGCGTTCGCCAGAGCCGCGCTGATCCTCCGTAAAGACATCCACAAAAATCTCCATAGAGGAAGTGAAGGAGCGGCTTACTTTGGCTTCCATCGTGACAATGGCACCCTGTGGAATGGCTTGCTTGAAGGACACGTGGTTGACCGAAGCCGTGACTACGGTGCGACGGCAATGGCGGTGCGCGGAAATAGCCGCACAGCGGTCCATCCAACTGAGGAGCTGGCCTCCGAAGAGGTTGTTCAAATTGTTGGTGTCGTTGGGAAGAACAATCTCCGTCATGACGGAGAGAGATTCTGAGGCGCGTTTCTGCTTCATTCACTGTAAATCCAAACCGCAGGGAAGGCCGCTTTGGCCTCTTCCTTCGCTGCTTGCGCAGCTTCTCGGTTGGCAAAGGTACGAAGGGCCACTTTGGTCAAGCCGACTTTGGCTTCAAGGACTTTAGCAGGGTAGCCAGCGTCGTTCAGGGTCTTAACCAAGCGGTGGGCATTTTCCACGTCGGAGAAGGCCCCCACGACTAGCGCAAAGGAACCCTCAGAAACACCAGCGGTCTTGGGGGAAGCAGGCTTATCCACTTCGGTCTTAGTCGCTGGTTCTGCAACTGCACGCACCTCTTTGGGAAGCTCCGTTACGAGCACTTCTGGGGCCTCAACCGCAGCATCGTCAAAGGTGAGTGCTGGCACGGATTGTTGGCCAAAGGTGTCGGCCACCGCTACCTCTTCAGCGTTGGGCTCAAACCAGGTTTGAACATTGTCGACCCATTCCTCCCATTGCGGACGGAATGAAGCGTTCTGAACAAAGTCGCGGAAGTCCGATTTGGTGGTGCCCAAAGCCAGCAAACTCACGGCGCCCGTAACGACTGCAGCGGCACGCAAGGGAGCGAGCCATTGTTCACGGCGGCGCTGGACTTGAGGAAGGGGAAGGGTGTAGCCAATTTCCTGAGTAGGCTGATGGCGTTGAGCCAAGGGCGTCACACGGAAAATGGGCAGACCGTAGGCTTCAGGCAAGAAGTTGCTTTCAATGGCCGCTTGAAAAACCCATTGGAGGCCCGTCTTGGAGAAAGAGCCAATGCCATCTAAGCGAAGACGCTTGCCTTCCAGCAATTGACGGTTCCACGTATTGACGGTAGCTGCTATGGCGGTCTGAGCTTGAGAGGCAGACAGGCCTTCAAATCGGCCGAGGTGGTTGATGAGCACTTGACTTGGGCCTGCTACCGGAGTGAAGCTAAGGCGGCGAGCCGGCGGCAAAAAGAGGCCCGACTGCAGCTGAATTTCAGCTCCAAAGCGTTGCGCTTCCAAGCGGCCAAAACCGGGCACATCCACACTATCTTCCTGAAAAAGAAGGTGGAAAATGTGCTGCTCTAAAGGGTAGTGCAATGCCGCCATGGACTAGCCAAGATACAGGCTGCCACTAGCATTTCATCCGCCTTGGGACAAGAGTTTTCAACAAGAAACTAACTCCCAAAAGCCCTTTAAAACAAAGACCTGTAGCCGTGGCAGTAGGGAGTGCTGCCTTTGTGGTTGTAGTAGTCCTGGTGGTAGTTTTCGGCTGGGTAGAAAACGGCAGCGGGGAGCACCTCCGTAGCCACGTCATAGCCTTTTGCACGGAGCAGGCCAATGAGCATTTCAGCAGTCGCTTTTTGCTCCTCGTTCAAGTAGAATACGGCACTGCGGTACTGGGGACCAATGTCGGGGCCTTGGCCGTTTCGTTGGGTAGGGTCGTGCGTTTCAAAAAACATCCGAAGCACCGTCTCGTAGTCCGTAACGGAAGGATCGAAAACGACTTCTGTGGCTTCGTAGTGTCCGGTGCGCTTGGTGCATACTTGTTCGTAGGTGGGGTTTTCCACATGGCCGCCGGTGTAGCCTACCGTTGTGGAGATAACGCCATCGATGCGTTGAAGGAAGTACTCGGTGCCCCAAAAGCAGCCGCTGGCGAGAATAGCTTTTTCCATGGTGGTATCGGTAGGTTGAGGTTCAGCAAAACTGGCAGGCTGCGCAGAGGATTGGCAGGCGCTCAGTACGCTAACAAGGAAGGGAATAGCCCAAAATTTCATTACAAATCCATATCGGCGCCACCTCCCATGTCCATGCCTTGACCCATGCCTCCGGGGCGACCGCCACGGCCCCCGCGGGAGCGTTCGGGCTTGCCGAAGTTGTACTGCAAGGTGAGGAAGCCAATTCGGCTCTCGCGACGACGCATGAACTCAACATCCAACAATGGGGTGTATTGATCGTAGCGGAAGCGGCGTTGGTTAAACACATCGCTTAAACGCGCAGACAGGGTCCAATGTTTATTGAGGAAGTCCACCTTGTAGCCTAAGTCAATGAACTGAATTCCGCGACGGAAGCCCTGACCGGTAGGGCCAGAGCCCCATTGGTTGTAGGTGATCTGAATTTGTTGCTCTTTGGGCAAATTGAGCATGAGGTTGCTACGCCCTTGCCATCCAAAACCGCCTTGCGTCAAGTTGCCTGAAACGTTCGTGCCGTTGATGACCGAGTAGAAGGCATCGGCCGAGGCTTGGAGCTGGACATTTTTGTTGAAGCGCAACATGGCATTGGTGCTCAGACCGACGTTATCGCGGGTGTTGAAGTTCAACCAGGTCATCATCAATACGCCACTAGGAAGAGGCTCCATGTAGCGAGACATCATGTTGATCGTGTGGCGGCCGTAGGCGGATCCGGAGAGTGAGCCCCAACGGCCAAACTGCACCACGTTGAACTCCATGGAGTGGGTGTATTCGGGTTTGAGGTCGGGGTTGCCCTTGCGAAGGCCGCTCGGGTTGGAGTAGTCGATATTGGGGTTCAAGCTGCCTCCCCAGTGGCCGTCGGGACGGTTGACACGCATGGAGTAGCTCGCCTGCAAATCCAAGCCTTTTCGGGGGCTGTACGTGAGGTAGGCGCTGGGGAAGAGGCCGGGATAAGAGCGTTGGAGCGTCGTACTGTCCTTCAACACAATGTTGACCAAAGCCGTTTCGTAGCGCAGGCCGACTTGGCCTTTCCACTTGGACGAGAAAACATAGCCATAGGTGGCGTAGGCCGCATGGTTCAACTGGCTCATGTCCGTGAAGAAACTGCGCAGGGTATCGGTCAAGAAGCTGGAGGAAACCGGCTCGAGCAATTGGCTAGCCGAACGCACTTCCACATTGGCGCTAGACGATGTGCGCCATCCAAAATCCACACGTGCTTTGTCGTTCAGAGGCCATTCGACGTCCGACTGAAGGTTCAAGCGCTTGGAATTTCCAGGCACATCAAAGCGTTGGAGGTAAGCGCCAAACGTAAATGCGGTGGGGTACAACGGATCGGTCGTGAAGAAGTTATCCTCCACGTCGTGATCCTCGCCCCAAGAGTAGTTGGCGTCCGCAGTCCACTTCTTGTTTTCGTCGGCAAACTTGCGTTCGTAGCGGAAGGAGAGGTTTTGGTTGGAGCGGCTGCTGGTTTGGTCCTTGAATTGAACGGCTCCGGCAGGAATGCCGTCCTTGCCAATGTTCTCAAAGGAAGCCGAATCCCAATCCGTTCCACTGCGCTGGTCCATGCCAAAGGAAACCCCCACTTGGTGCTTGTCCTTGAGGTTCCAATCCAAGCCCAGACGCGCATTGGTACCGATGTCATGACGCAATCCGAGCGATTCTTCCGACGTCCGGTAGGTGGAATCGGGGAAGTAGTAGGTTCGGTAGGTGTAGCCGCCCGAAGACATTTGACGGTCGTCCGCGCCAATGGAGGCATTGATGCGCACTTTGCCCACAGGAATGGACACGTTGCCGCCCAAATTGTACTTGTTTCGGGTGCCAATACCCGCCTGAATGGCGCCGTTCAGAGGCAGTTCGCGTCCTTTTTTCGTGACGATGTTAATGATACCGCCCGTGCCTTGAGCGTCAAATTTAGCGCCGGGGTTGGTGATGACTTCTACGCGCTGCACCATACCTGCGGGCAGTCGGTCAAAGGCATTGGTGCCCTGGTAGCCCATGAGAGAGGCGGGGCGGCCATCGATCAGAATGGTCACGTTTTCATCGCCGCGAAGGGCCACATTGCCATCGATGTCCATGGTGACGTTGGGCACTTGGCGGAGGATGTCGGTACCCGTACCGCTGGCCACTTGGAGGTCGCCGGCTACGTCGTAGACTTTTCGGTCCAAACCGTTGAGCATAGCGGGGCCTTCAGACACAACATCGGCCTGCTGAAGGACCACGGAGGCATCCAAGGTGAGCTTGAGAACGCCCAAATTCACTTGCACCCCGGAGGTGCCTTGCAAGCTTTGGCGCAGGGCGGTATACCCAAAAGAGGAAATGGAAAAGCCACGCGTTCCACTGGGCAAGGTCACGGAAAAATCCCCTTCCGCATTGGTGTATCCCACGGGTTTGATGCTGGGGCGGTCGCCGCCATTCATCTGCATGGTGGAAATCACGGCGCCGATGATGGGCTCGTTGGATTCGGCATCGACCACCTGGCCGGTGACGGTTATTTGGGCCGATAGCCCCCAAGAACCAAGGCTCAGCAGGAGGGCGAAAAGGAGTTTAACGTGTTTCAAATCGTTCGCGTTTAGGGATATGACGCGTCAAGCGCACAATTGTTTAACAAGAATCAGGCCTGAAGTTTTCCTCGGCGCAGCAATTCTTCTGCAATTTGGACCGCGTTGGTGGCGGCGCCTTTGCGCAAATTGTCGGCCACAATCCAGCAGTTCAGGGCTTGGGGGTGGCTGTGATCGGCCCGAATTCGGCCCACAAAGACGTCGTCTTGACCCTCTGCAAAGCGGGGCATGGGGTAGGATTTTGTGGAAGGATCGTCCAAAACGGTGACGCCGGGGAAATCGCGCAAGCAGGCACGGACCGCCTCCATGGAAGGGCGCTCGCCGGCAAATTCAATGTTGACCGCTTCGGAATGTCCGCCTTGAACGGGAACCCGCACCGCCGTCGCAGAAACTAAGACGGACGCGTCGTTCAGGATCTTTTTGGTTTCGTGCGTGAGCTTCATCTCCTCCTTGGTGTAGGCATTGTCCAAGAAGACGTCGCAATGGGGCAAGCAGTTTTTGTCGATGGCGTAGGGGTAGACCATGGCGCCTTCGCGGCCTTGACGTTCGTTTTCGAGCTGGTCCACGGCGGCCTTCCCGGTGCCCGTCACACTTTGGTAGGTGCTGACAATCACGCGCTTAATGGGGTAGAGGGCGTGAAGAGGCTTGAGCACCATGACCAGTTGGATGGTGGAGCAGTTGGGATTGGCGATGATGCGCGAATCCATGTCCAGCGCCTCGGGGTTGACCTCGGGGACCACCAAGGGAATCTGGGGCTCCATGCGCCATGCGCTGGAGTTGTCGATGACGTAGCAGCCGGTTTCGGCAAATTTGGGAGCCCAGGTGAGCGAGGTCTCGCCCCCCGCCGAAAAAATGGCCACGTCCGGCTTAAGAGCCACGGCTTCTTCCGGAGTCACCACGGTGTAGTCTTTTCCTTGCCAGGTTAAGGTTTGGCCCGCGGACTTTGCAGAGGCCACCGGAATAAAATCCGTGATGGGCAGATTTCGCTCCGCAAGAACGGCGCGCATGACTTCGCCAACCATACCGGTGGCACCAACCAGAGCTAAACGCATAACTGACAGTAGATGTGTAATTCTGCGCAAAAATACCACCTCCTATGCCGAATTCAGCCACTTTGCGCCGGCCCGCCCGATGGGCTCTAATTCTCCTTTTCTGCGTCCCGCCAACCATGGCTCGGGCGCAGTCCTACGAGCTTCTCACCTGGACCCATGCAGACAGCCTCCTCTGCCAGGGGGCGACTGCGCATTTTCGCTGGGGAGGTCCGATGGTGCATTTGGATGCGCCGACGGGGGGACAGTCCGAAATGGAGCGGCGCCTGCCGTCTCTAGCACAGGAGACGTACCAGCTGGACATTGAGATGGAGTTCAATCCAAGCAGTAGCAACTACCTGGAGCTGCAGTGGGAGTCGGACGCGGGCGAGAGCTACCTAATACTGCGGGTGGGCAAGACGGAGGACCGCATAGAACTCTGGCGCTTGAGCCCGGCCGATGAGCAGCGATTGGCCACGTCGCCCCCGGGACTATTGGACCGGTCCTCTACGGCGCTTTCCGTCGCACTAGCGCACCAGGCGGACCATCGCTACGCACTCAGCTGGGGCCTGGACGGGGCATGGGAGACGGTCACCTCCGAGCCGGATAGCCTGCTGCTGCCCGCCGCAAAGCTTCTGATTCGCTGCGTGTACAGCGCTTCGCGCAGCGATAAAATGGCGCTCGGGCCCATCACGGTGACAGGACTGCCCATGGCACCAGGCGCCAAACCGAGGGCGCGTGACTGGCATTTCACGGAACTCCTCGCGAGCCCACTGCCTCTGCAGCCAGGCGTGTCGCCCGAACATCCCTTTGT
>JALQUY010000072.1 GCA_023260615.1 Schleiferiaceae bacterium | reverse complement strand
CAACTTGAAAGATGGCCGCACTGACAAGACCGGGGGCATTTTCCAAGTGGGTGCCTCGGAAGTGGGTTTGACGCTGGACGGCCCATTGAGCAAGAAAACCACCTATTTGGCCTCCATTCGCCGAAGCTATCTGCAATTCCTGTTCAAGGCCATTGGCCTTCCTTTCTTGCCAACCTACAACGATTACCAGTTCAAGGTCAAGCACAACTTCAACCGCAACAACCAACTCACTATTTTGAGCCTGGGCGCATATGACGTAAGCGTCTTGAATACGGACCAAAATGAAACGCCCGAGCAGCGTTACATCCTAAACTACTTGCCCGAATACGACCAGTGGAACTACAGCATTGGCGCCAAATACACGCACTTTGGCCCTGGAGGCATTACCAACATTGTCTTGAGTCGCTTTATGCTCAACAACGAATCGTACAAGTATGAGAACAACAACCGCGATCTGGACCAACTCTTAAACTACGCTTCGCAGGAAATTGAGAACAAGTTCCGCCTAGAGCACCAAGTCAAGAAAAGCCGTTGGGAATCCATGGTGGGCTTTGGCTTGGAACAAGCGAAATACAACACCCAGACCTTTGACAAACGCTTGCCCGGTGGCTTCATTTTGGACTACGAAACGGATGCTATCTACTACAAGGCCAACGCCTTTGCCAACTGGGTGGGACGCTTTGCCGATGACCGTTTAAAGATATCCTTGGGCCTGCGCACAGACATCGTGGATTTCAATGAAAGTACCCGCAACCCGTTGAACCAACTGTCTCCCCGTGTGGCCCTCTCCTACAACCTGAACGAGAACTGGACCCTGGACGGCAACTACGGTCGCTACTTCCAGCTTCCCCCCTACACCGCCTTGGGCTACGTGGGAACGGATGGAGATAATTCGGCTCTGACCTTTATTCAAGCAGAACACTTTGTGGCCGGCACCACCCAGTACTGGCCCTGGAACGCAAAGACGTCTATCGAAGGCTTCTACAAGCGCTACAGCAACTACCCCTTCTTGCTGCGCGATTCTATTTCCTTGGCGACGGTGGGCGGTGACTTTGGCGTCATTGGCAACCAGTTGGCGACGGCGACCTCCGATGGCCGCGCCTACGGGTTGGAGCTGACCTACCAGCAAAAGCTCTACAAGGGCCTCTTTGGCATCGCAGCTATTACCCTGGTGCGTTCGGAGTTTCAGGACATTAATGGCGATTACGTCCCCTCTTCCTGGGACAACGGTTTGATTGCCACGTTCACCTTCGGCAAGCGCTTTGGCAAGAACTATGAGATTGGTGTGCAGTACCAACACCTGGGTGGCGCACCGTACACGCCCTTTGACTTAGAAAAGACCGCTACGATTTACAACTGGGACGTTCTCGGTCGTGGAATTCCCAATTACAGCCTGCTCAACACCGAGCGCTTGGGCGAATTTGACCGCCTCAATGTCCGAATTGACAAAAAGTGGTTCCTCAAAAAGGTCAACATCGACCTCTACTTTGATTTGCAGAATGCCCTGGCCTATAAAGTGGCTGGACCCGATTTCATTGACGTCGTGCGCGATGGGGACGGGAATCCCGTCGTCAACCCAGATAAGCCTTGGCAGTACCAAACCACCACCTTGCCCAACGTAAACGGCGGCACCGTCCTCCCCAGCGTAGGCTTCATTTTTGAGTTCTAAACGCTTGTTTTTGGTCCATGAAAAGGCGCCTACTGGGCGCCTTTTTTCGTGGCTTTTTTTGCCTTTTTGGCAGGAGCTAAACTGGGCGTGGCTTCGACCGGCGCAGGAAGGGGCTGGGTGCTGTAGAGCAGGTAGCGGCTGCGAAGCTCCTTGAAGGCTGCGAGGTCAGGCTGCCAAGAGGTCTGGATTTCTTCCACGGTCTGACCAGCCACCAAGGCATCTTCCAGGGAGGTACCGCCCGCTAATTTGTCCATGAAGGACGTGAAGAAGCCCCGGAGCGTATCCCCTCCTTGATTTATATACGCGTGGTACACGTCATGGAGGTAGGTCAACTGCAGTCCCTGTTCTGGGTGAATGGGGGTTGTGCGTAAATCCCAGCCGTGGCAGGTATCGCCCTGAAATTTGGGGGCTGAAGCACCCGCGTTGGGCATGGGCACAAATGAAAAGCCTGTTGAATCAACCCAAGGGGCCCCTATCCACTCAAAAGGAGCCTCTGTCCCACGCCCCACACTCACCGGAGCAGCCTCAAAAAAACAGAGGGAAGGATACAGGGCGATGGCATGGGCATTGGGCAAATTGGGCGAGGGCGGCGCTTCTTCCGGAAACGAAACGGGCTCCCGGTGGTAGTCTACACAGGGAATAACCCGTAGCTGCAAAGAGTCAGCCTTTTGAATCCACCCTTCGCCTTTGACCATTTGGGCATATTCGCCCATCGTCATCCCATAAAGCACAGGCACCGGATGCATACCCACAAAGCTGGTAAAGGCCGTATCCAGCACGGGGCCGTCCACCACATTGGCAAAGGGATTGGGCCGGTCCAAAACGATGAGCGGCTTCTTCTGTTCAGCGCATGCCTCCATGACGTAGGTCAGCGTACTGATGTACGTGTAAAAGCGCACGCCCACATCTTGCAGATCAAAGAGCACGACATCCACATCGGCCAAATCTTCCGCCGTGGGTTTTTTGTGCGCGCCGTAGAGCGAGACCATGGGAATCTTTACGCCATCTACGTCTTCATCTTCGACGTGCTCGCCCGCCGAATAGCTGCCCGTGAATCCGTGCTCCGGAGAGAAAATCTTCACCACGTTGAGGTGGAGTTTCCGAGCGCGTTCAACCGTGTTGTACAGGCGCTTTCGCTTGCTGTCGTAGTTCAAGCTCGCCGCATGAGCGACCAAGGCGTAGCGCAAGGTGTCCGGGGCTTCTTTCAGAACTTCCAGCTGCAAAGCCCCGGTATGTTCGGCGCCTTTCAAGTACGGGGTGTAGCCTTGTGCCTGAACGTGCAAAGTGGAGAAAAAGAAGAGGACGATGCCTACGGCTCCGGCGAGCCAAGTATCTTTACGCTGCATGGCACCAAGTTGGCGAAATTTCTCGATATGGTTGGGGTGGCAGTGGGGAAAAAGAAGCCCCAAACTGCACCGAGCAAATGGTCTCGCTACCGCCGTCATTGCCGCGGGCGTTTTTACGGTCGTCGTGGGCATTGCCACGGGCGACGGCTTGCAGCAGGCCATTGACCAAAAAGTCGATGAATTCCACGGCAGCCTTCAAATCCGTGGCTACCAACAGCAGCCCACATCCGATGCCCTCGAATTCACTTGGGACGAAGCTCAAGCAGCGCAAGTCTCGACATCCCTTTCGGATCAAGCCACCGAGGTGCTTAGCGCTTCCTTTAAAGGCGGCATGGCCAGTCATGGCACCCAAATGATCGGGGCTCAGCTCATGGGTGTCAGTGCGCTTCCTAAGGGTATCGTCGCCCAAATAACCCAAGGCAGCCTTCCTGAATGGCCTAGCAATGACGTCTGGATTTCCTCCACCCTCGCCCAACAGCTCAACGTGGCTGTGGACAGCAGCTTTGAAATGTATTTCTCCCGCGATGCCCAAAGCTTGCCCACCTTGCGCTATTTCACGGTTGCAGGCATTTACGAGACGGGATTGGTGGAATGGGATGCCCAAACCATTTTCTGCCACGAGCGCCAAGTCCAAAAGCTCAACCGTTGGGAGCCAAATCAACACCAGGCCCTCCTCCTCTACCGCTCCAGCCCTTTTACGGAAGCTGAGCGCGAAGCCCTCCTTCTGACCCTTCCCGTTGAACTTGGTGTCTACAGTGCGCGCGACGACTACCCCCAATTGTACCAATGGCTGGACCTCTTTGACACCAATACCTGGCTATTGGGGGTGATTTTGACCCTGGTGGCCGCCTTCAATGCAGCAGTAGTCATTTTTATCCGAATCATCGAACGGCGCAAAAGCGTGGCCATTCTGCGCACCATGGGCCTCTCCAGCGGGCGCCTCATGACCAGTATCCTCACCCTCTTTAGCCGAAGCATTCTCTGGGGACTCTTGTATGGAAACCTATTAGCTTTCAGTCTTTTATGGACCCAATACCGCTTTCAATTCCTCCCACTGGATCCCCAAACCTATTATGTGGACGCTGTCCCCGTCGCTTGGAATTGGGCGGGATTTTTAGTGGCTAACCTGTTAATTTTCACCGCTGTGCTCCTCACCTCCTTGGTCCCGGCAAAAATTTTATCCAAAATCCTGCCCTCACAGGTTTTGCGAATGCAATAAGCGGTATATATTTGCACCCTCTTCACAGAGAACCAACACTGGTGCGGTAGTTCAGTTGGTTAGAATATCGGCCTGTCACGCCGAGGGTCGCGGGTTCGAGTCCCGTCCGCACCGCTGAGAGCCTTCAAAGGCTCTAACAAAAAGTAAGCCTGCTCCCGAGCAGGCTTTTTTGTTTCTAGCCCTTTCTTCGGCCTATCTTCTACCCATGAAAAGCAAACTAGGCCCCAGCCTCCTTGTGGTAGGCTACCTCTTGATCCTGACGTCCGATATTTTCTTCATGAACCACCTCATGGGGGCACGAAATGTGTACTGGTCCGGCTTTACACTATCTATGGTGGGAGGCGCCCTGACCTTATTTCAGTGGCTGAGAAGCCCAAAAGCCTAACTCAGCCCCCGCATTCCCCCGCCGTCCAGGATTCGACGCCCGCACAGCCGGCCTCGCAGTCATTGCCGTAGGTTTTACCATCGCACCCGCATACCGGATCGTAAACGGCTGGACAGAGGCAATCCGGATTGGGCTCCCCGGGAGGGCAGGTGGGCCTTTCACAGCCGCTTACAAGGACCCAACCCAAAGCAATCGCCCAAAAGGAGTATTTTTTCACCGCAATATGGGGTTTTTGTGACATGAGTTGCATGGCCAATTTACGGAGGGCAGTTACATTTGCTATTCACATTTTTCTCAACGATCGAAATAGTTAGCATGGCACTCGAGATTACCGAAAGCAACTTCCAGGAAGTAGTCCTGAATTCTGATAAGCCCGTATTGGTTGACTTTTGGGCAGCATGGTGTGGCCCTTGCCGCATGGTAGGCCCTATCGTCGACGAATTGTCCAACGATTTTGAAGGCCGCGCCGTGGTAGGCAAGGTGGACGTGGACAAGGAAGGCGAAATCGCCATGCAGTTTGGCATCCGCAACATCCCTACCCTCCTCGTTTTCAAAAACGGCGAAGTGGTCGACAAGCAAGTCGGTGTAGCGCCTAAAAACGTTTTGGCCGGCAAACTGGAAGCCCAGCTCTAATCCATGGTGAAAACCGCAGTGGTTTTGGCCGGTGGGAAGGGCACGCGCCTTGCAGCTGCCTTCCCCCATACCGCAAAACCCATGGTTCCCATTGCTGGGAAACCCGTTTTACAGCATCTGATTGAAACCTACAGCGCTCAAGGAATTGAGCGCTTTTTCATTACCATAGGCCACCTCGGCGAGCAAATTCAAGCGCATTTTGGGGACGGATCCGCCTATGGGGTGACGATCGCCTACCTTCTCGAAGATGAGCCTCTGGGCACGGCCGGCGCATTGCCCTTACTCAAGGAGCAGTTGACCGATAGCTTTTGGGTCTTTTACGGCGATACGCTGAGCGACGTGGATTTGAGCCGCATGGAGGCCTTTCACGTCAGCAAGCGCGCGCAGGCTACCCTTTTTGTGCATCCCAACGACCATCCCTACGATTCCGATCTGGTCGATTTGGATGCCACAGGCCGAATTCGCGCCGTCTTTGGCAAACCCCACCCCGAAGGCGTGGACCGCGCCAACTGCGTGAATGCTGCCCTCTACCTCTTTGAACCCGAACTCCTGGATGCCATACCCTCAGGCGTTTCCACGGACTTTGGACGGGATCTCTTTCCGGCATGGGCCGGCAGCTATCGCTTGTTCGGCTATTCCAGTCCCGAATACATCAAAGACATGGGCAAACCTGAGCGTCATGCGCAGGTCGAAGCGGCCCTCGTTAGCGGTAAAATCGCTGCTCGAAATTTGGACCATCCGCAGCGTGCCATCTTTTTGGACCGCGATGGCGTGATCAACATTGACACCGACCTCATCAAGGATCCAGACGAATTCACCCTCTACCCTTTTGCAGGTCCGGCCATCCGCCGCATCAACCAAAGTCCCTACCTCTCCGTAGTGGTTACCAACCAAAGCGTCGTAGCCCGCGGCCTGACCGATGAAGCAGGCGTGGACCGCATCCACGCACGCATGGACCGCCTGTTGGCGGAAGACGGCGCTTTTGTCGACGCGCTCTACTACTGCCCCCACCACCCGCACGGCGGCTTCCCGGAGGAGCGCCCCGAGTACAAAATCGCTTGCACCTGCCGCAAGCCCTCACCAGGCATGCTGCTAGCCGCCGCCGAGCGCTTCAACATTGACCTGGAGGAGAGCTGGTTGATAGGCGACAGCCCCCGCGACATTGAAGCCGGCAAAGCAGCCGGGGTAAAAACGATACGTGTGAAGACGGGGCATGGAGACGTGCCTGGACCGGAGCCTGACTTTTGGGCCGAGAATTTAGAATCCGCCGTAGCCCGTATCTTCACGACCACAAGCCAGACCTCGTGATTATAACGCGTACCCCTTTCCGGATTTCGTTTGTAGGTGGCGGGAGTGACCTCCCGAGCTTCTACCGCCAACACGGTGGGGCGGTACTGTCTACGACCATTGACAAGTACATGTACATTTCGTCGCACGACTACTTTGAGCCGGGCGAAATTCGCACCAAGTACTCCAAAACAGAAACTGTGGGCGCGGTAGCCGACCTCCAGCACCCTATTCTGCGTACCATCATGCAGAAATTGGGCGTTGGCGAAGGCTTGGAGGTCAGTTCCATCGCTGATGTGCCCGCAGGTACGGGCATGGGTTCGTCTTCGAGCTTTACGGTGGGCACCTTGCACAACCTCATGGCGCGCCAAGGGCGTTTGGCCGAAGTCGATAAAGCTTGGCTGGGCCACACCGCCTGCCAAGTGGAATTGGAAGATTTGGGCGAACCTATCGGAAAGCAAGACCAGTATGCGGCCGCTTACGGAGGCCTCAACATCATTCGCTTTCTCCCCAATGACACGGTCGAGGTGCAAGGACTTGATCTTTCGCAGCACCTTCAAGGCGAGTTCTGCCAGCACCTCAAGCTCTATTACCTGGGCAACCAGCGCAGCGCCAGCGCCATTTTGGCGGAACAGAGCCAAAAAAGCAGCGAGGCCGACAAAGTAGCCGCCCTCAAAACAATGGTGAGCTTCGTCGATCCCTTTGCCACGGACTTACTGGCCGGCCACTGGGCAGGCCTAGGTGCCCACCTGCACGAAAACTGGAAACTCAAGCAATCGCTAGCTTCCGGCATTAGCAACCCGCGCATTCAAGAGGCCTACGAGGCTGGCCTGGGGGCTGGTGCATGGGGCGGTAAGCTCTTGGGGGCCGGTGGTGGTGGATTTATGCTGTTCGTAGCCCCGCCTTCGGCCCATTCTGCGCTCGACGCCGCCATGAACGATTGCCGACCCTTCCCCTTCCAACTGGATAGCGAAGGATCTAAAGTCATCTTTAACGGTTGATAAAAGACCCTACCTTTAGCCCATGACTGCATCTGAATACCGCCAACTGCTTACGGATACGCTAGACAAGCTGGACATGACTGCCGTGGACGCCATGGTAGAATGCTTTGCGGACGCCCATGCGCGTGGGGCCAATATCTTCACCATGGGCAATGGGGGATCTGGGGCCTCCGCCAGCCATGCAGCCGGAGATTTCTTGAAAGGAGCCTCCTACGGTTTAGACCAGCGGTTCAAAATGATCTGCCTCAACGACAACCTTCCTTCCATGATGGCCATTGCGAACGACATCGGCTGGGAGGACATCTTCGTCGAGCCCCTCAAGAACTTCTTGCAACCTGGGGATGTCGTGATTGGCATCAGTGGCTCTGGGAATTCAAAGAACGTGCTCAAGGCGGCGGACTACGCCAAGGCCAAAGGCGCCACGGTCATTGGCATGACCGGCTTTAAAGGCGGAAAATTGCGCGAAGTGGCGGACATCTCCATTCATTCGGACGCCATGGATATGGAAGTTGCCGAGGATGTACACATGGCCGTCTTCAACATGGTCAAGAAGGTCATGATGGCCCGCCTCATGGGCGATGCTCCCAGTATGGGAAGCACCTACGACGCGCGCGTAAACCCTTAAAATTTAAGAGCTTTACCCCTGTCGCTTGACGTACTTAGTCAAGATGACAATGAGCTGACCTTCGACACGGCCTTCTAGGTGTTCGGGCACATCCGGAACGCATCGAATGTTCTTGACGACCGTCCCTTTCTTGGCCGTCAAGGTGGAACCTTTGACGTCTAGGCTTTGAATCAGGACGACGCTGTCCCCGTTCTGAAGTTCCGCGCCAAAACAATCGCGGTGTTTGTCAGAAACGGCTGCTTCGGCCCAATCTTTAACGGATTCTTCCAGGTAGGCCATTTCCAAAATTTCGGTCGGCCATCCTTGATCGCGCAGCTGATTCAACACCCGGTAGGATGCCGCTTGTACGATGGGGCGTTCGGACCAAATGGCTTCCGCCAAGCCACGCCAATGGCCCTGGGGTGCACCCGCCGGCGCCTCTAAATGGGCTGCACACAACGCG
>JALQUY010000071.1 GCA_023260615.1 Schleiferiaceae bacterium | reverse complement strand
TTTAAGGGAGCCAGAGGGCTAGAGTGCTAGAGTGCTAGAGCTTGGCAAAACAACGGAAAGTCCCCGCGCGCGGCGAAGGTCCCCAACCTGGTTTAAGGGTAAAAGAGATTAAGCGTTTAAAGGAACGCGCATCGCGCTTCCCAATTCCCTACAGAAATTCGATTTTAATTCCTGTGAACGTTTCCGCTGAATCCGCATGAATAAACGTGTAGGAATACCAGCAAAAGCACTCACAGTTTTCATCCTTAACCGGTTCCAGCTTCAATACGGCCGTATCATTCACTATCGAATAGTCGCCTATAAACTCTTGGCAACACGCCTGTCTAAATCCAAATTTTACAGTCAGCTTACCCGAATCGCGTTCCAGCGTAGAAATGCGAACTGCCGAACTGTCGAGCATCGTGTCATCTAAAATATCTTCACAAGGCCCATTGCTGAAAAGTTGAAACCTCTTTTCTTTCACGGCACCCAAGGATTCCTGCTTAGTTTCCATTTTCGGTGTCTCTGAAGAATGAGGGTCCTTTACCTCAACGGCACACGACCAAAAGCTACAGAGGACTGCGACCACCAGAAATACACCATTATTCATCTTTCGAGGCAGTTAATGATAAGACCTCATTGCATAGTAGGTGAAAACTACTGCTTTTCTCGCTCACTGGGACATCCTTCAACCAGCCAATACAGATCCCGATGGAATTCCGAGCTGGCAAAGATTCGTCTTTTCAACGAACACACTTGCCCGAGCTCTCTAGCTCTCTAGCCCCCTAGCCCTCCAGCTTCCCCGCCAAAATCCGAACCTTCTCCAAATCCTCGGGGCTATCCACCCCAATGCCTGCGGCTTTGACTTCCGCGGCATAGATGGCGTAGCCATGGTCTAGCCAGCGAACTTGTTCGAGGCGTTCGCGGAGTTCGTTTTCGGTTTCGGGTAGGGCGACGAGTTCGGGGAGCAACTGGGTTTTGAACCCGTACATGCCCACGTGGCGCCAGGCTTGGATGGCACAGCAGGCGGGATTGCGGGAAAACCCATGGCAGCGGCCGTCGGGGGTTTTGTCCACAAAGGCGTTGGTGCCGGATTCGGCATCGCCGGGTTGGGCGGGCGTGACGAGGGTGCCAATTTGGACTTCGTCGCGAAGCATCAAATTGAGCAAGGTGATAATGTCCTGCGGGGAGACGAGGGGTTCGTCGCCTTGACTGTTGAGGACAATACCGGGGAGGTTTTGGCCCTGTTCGGCCAAAATATGAAGGGCCTCCGTGACGCGCTGGGTGCCGTTGACGCAGTTGGGAGAGGTTAGAATGGCCATGCCGCCAGCGGCTTCAACGACTTGGGCGATGCGTTCGTCGTCCGTGGCTACAAAGGTGGGCAGCACTTCAGAAATCCGCTCCCAAACGTGCTGAATCATAGGCTTGCCAGCGATGTCTGCAAGGGGCTTACCGGGAAGGCGGGTGGACCCCATTCGGGCCGGAATGATGGCCCAAGCTTTATGCGGAGGCATACTGCGCGTCGTAATAGGCTTGGTAGGTGCCGCTCGTGACAGACTTCAGCCAGGCTGCGTTAGCGAGGTACCAGTCGATGGTTTTGGCCAAGCCGGTTTCAAACGTTTCGGCGGGTTTCCACCCAAGTTCCCGGTGAATTTTAGTAGCGTCGATGGCGTAGCGCAGGTCGTGCCCGGGGCGATCTTTCACAAAGGTGATGAGGCCTTGGCTAGTTCCGACTGGTTTTTCGAGCCGAGCGTCCATCAGGTCGCAAAGCAAACGGACCAAATCTATATTCTGCCACTCGTTCCAACCGCCAATGCAGTAGGTTTCGCCATTTTGGCCCTTTAAGAAGACCGTCTCAATCGCGGCGGCGTGGTCCTCCACGTAGAGCCAGTCGCGCGTGTACTTCCCGTCGCCGTATATGGGTAAAGGTTTGCCCTCTAGGATGTTGTGAATCATCAGGGGGATGAGCTTTTCAGGGAAGTGGTTGGGGCCGTAGTTGTTGGAGCAGTTGGAAATCACCACCGGCAACCCATAGGTCTCGTGGTAGGCGCGCACAAAGTGGTCGCTCGAAGCCTTAGAGGCCGAATACGGACTGTTGGGACTGTAGGCCGTTTCCTCCGTGAAGAAACCTTCCGCCCCTAGGGCACCAAAGACTTCGTCGGTGCTGATGTGGTAGAAGCGCTTGCCTTCCATTTGGTCGGCCCAGAGGGCTTTGGCGGCATTAAGGAGGTTGACGGTGCCGTTCACATTGGTCTCCACAAAGGCCATCGGGTCCGTGATGGAGCGGTCCACGTGGCTTTCGGCCGCTAGGTGGATGATAGCGTCGGGCTGGTACTGCGCAAAGCAGGCTTCGATGGCGGCAGCGTCCCGAATGTCCACCTTCGCGAAGTGGTAATTTGGCGCGTCCTGCACGTCGACCAAATTTTCCAAATTCCCCGCATAGGTTAGGGCGTCCAAATTGACAATGCGGGTATCTGGATGGTTGCGCACGAAGCGGCGCACCACATGCGATCCAATGAAGCCGGCCCCGCCGGTGATGAGGATGGTTTTCATGCTTTAATTTCCTGGGAGAACAACCACTTTTTGGGCGACCAATTCTAGGGGTTCGGATTGGTCAGCGCGGTGCGAGCCAAAGAGCACGTGGACCACGTATTGGCCTTGGGGGAGGTGGCCCATCCACAGTTGGACTTCGTTGCGGCCCTCTTTGACTTGGCGTTCGGCCTGGTAGAGCATTCGGCCCGTTGCGTCCAGGACCCGAACCTCCACAGAACCCGCGGTGGGAGCATCAAAAGCCATCAGCGCTTCGCCCGGCGTCGGATTGGGGAAAATAACGGGGGCATCCACGTCCGAGTAGGGCATGTAGATGCGGTCGTAGCGCACACAGCCGCGTGCATCCGTGATGTAGACCTCCACCGTATCGCCGGAGCAAATGCCGTCGATGCTCGGGCCACCCGCTTGATCGTTCCAAATGAAGGCATAAGGCGGCTCGCCGCCCATGACCGCCGCCGACAGCGATTGGTCGCAGCCCACGCCTTCAGCGGTGAATTCCGCATGCAAGGCGGTAGAATCTGGGCTCTGGAGCAAGCCAAACCAGGTCGAATTCCCTCCGTTAAGCAAGGCATAGAAGCCTGCTGCCCAGACTTTTTGGGGATCGTGGTAGACGGTTTGGAGGCCGAAGTAGTCGCCCCAACGTTCGGGTCCGCTCAGCTTGTTGACAACGCCCTCCCCTTCCTTGATGGTCACAAAGTCCGAATACGTTCCGTCGTTTCCACGGTACACCGCACTCACCCCGGCCTTTTCGGTGGTAGACGAATGGTTAAATCCGATGAGGAGCTCTTGGTCACAGGGCTCGTTGCCTATGGCCACCACGTTGGGGTAGCCGAGGTCTCGGCTGGGATGCGCAATTATGTGGCCGTAGAGACTGTCAGGCACCCAAGGATTGGGGAGCTCACCGTGGTAGATGGCGCAGCGGTTGGTGGCAAAATCGCGCGTGGTACTGACCACATGGACCGAGCCATTGCTGAGCTCCAAGGCACCTAACCAGCGTCCGTCGTTAGTCGACAGGTGGTAGTTGGAATTGGTGGGGTCGCTCGAAGGTTGACGTGCATCGGGTGGAACGCCGTAAGGAATCGTCGTGGGGACGTTGAAGATGTCGTAAGAATGGGTCCCGCCCACGGCGCTGTCGTTGCGGCGGAGGAAGAACATCGTGTCGTTTTGGGCCGAAAAATTTCGGTTAGAAGCCCACATGGGCGTGCTCACATACCCGTTCCAGCCATTGACCGCGACGAGGTTGCGAATCCACTTTCCATTGTACTGAATGCCGTGGTGCAGTTCCGAAGGCAAAGCAGCCGCCCCGCTGTAGCCCGCTGCCTTGTCCATTTCCCAGATGACCGTACCGTCAAAGCCCACCTGCCAACTCACACCGGGGATGATGAGGTTGATGGACATCACGAGCTTGTCATCGGTAAAAGCCATGCTGGGGAAATCGCTCCAGCGGTTGTTGTTCAAAGGATTGCCAGGCAGCGTGTACATGTTCCAACCGTCGGCGGGATCGCTGGACTGACTGAAGCAGACCACAATTTCGCTGGTGCTTGGGGTATTGCCCACAAAGAAGAGCAGCACCCAGCGGTCTTCGGCGTGATCGTAGAGCAGGCGCGGGTCGCTCGCGTAGGCCGAGGTCTGAATGCCTGAAGCCTGCGTCAAAGACAGAAACTGCTGCGGAAAGTGAAAGGTGTCCGTCTTCAGGTCCCAGGCCCAAATGCGCGTATTCACCGCGGCCAAAAGGATGCTGTCCTTGGAGAAGGCCACCGTGTTGTCGTTGGGTGTGCCGCCCGCCAAAGCATAGGACACCCCGTTGATGGGATAGACCAGCTTCATCCCGAATTCATCCAGCAGCAGGGGATCTTCGGCGGTGGTTTTCAGGCTGCGCTGTGCAGGGAGGGCACGGTAGTCCGCCACTCCAAAGCGCGCATCCGCGGCGGCTTTAATTTCACGCAATGCGGCTTGCTTGGAAAAAGCGTCGGGGGCTTCTAGGTTTTGCACCTGCAGGTCAAAATCCGCCTCCCCGGCCGTCAGGACAAAGGTTTTGGTCTTGGGAATGGAAAATGAAAGGGGTTGCGCCCAGAGCGAGCTGGCGAAAACCCATGCGAAGACGATGCCTATCCAGTGTTTCATGCCCCTCTAAGGTACATCACGGCTTTTGGCTATCCGAACCTAAGGCCACCTGCCAGGCCCAGGCATCCCGCATGGCCTCGTCCAAGGACTTTTCGGCCACCCAGCCCAGGACCTCCCGAGCTTTGGTCGTGTCCGCATAGGTGGCTATTTGATCGCCTTCCCTGCGCGGCGCAAACGACCAATTCAACTTTGCATGTGTAACTCTTTCAAATGCCTGTATTACTTGCAATACAGAAGAGCCGGTTCCAGTCCCTAGGTTAAATATCTCCATCCCTACGGCTGAATTCCCAGACAAAATGCGTTCTAGAGCCAATCGATGGGCATTGGCTAAATCCATAACATGGATGTAATCCCTCAATGGGGTACCATCTGGTGTTGGATAGTCATTCCCATATACACGCAAAGGCCCTCGAAGTCCAGCTGCACTTTGCGTGATGTAAGGGACCAACGTCTGGGGCACACCTAGAGGCAGCTCACCAATTAAGGACGAAGGATGGGCTCCGATGGGATTGAAATAGCGCAAGGCTATCGTTTTCAAGCCCTTGGCCGCAGCGGTTTCCCGAAGGATCTCCTCCCCAATTTGCTTGGTGTTGCCGTAGGGAGATTCAGCTGGTTTAATGGGAGATTCTTCGGTAATTGGGAAAACCTCCGCATCCCCGTACACCGTGCAGGACGAACTGAAGATGAAGCCACAGCTTGGATGCTGGGACACGTAGTCCAGCAGATTCACCAGGCTGCCCAGGTTGTTCTGGTAGTACTTCAAAGGCTCTTGGACCGATTCTCCGACCGCTTTGTAGGCGGCAAAGTGGATGATGCCATCGAGGTGCTGCCCTTCGAGGGCCGCACGGCAGGCGGCGGGGTCAGCGAGGTCGATGTTGAGCCATTCGGGTCGTTTGCCCGAAATAGCGGCAATGCCGTCCAGCACTTCCGCACGCGTGTTGCTCAAATTGTCCACCAATAGGACTTCGTAGCCCTTTTCCAAAAGCACCACGGCCGTGTGCGAGCCAATGTAGCCCAGTCCACCTGTGACGAGAATTTTCATCGCTTCGAATAGTCTTTAAAGTCCCGGTGTTCCTGCTTGTAGAGGATTTCCTCCGGCAAGGCCTTGAAGGCGGCGTAGGTGCGCGCCAACCCTTCTGCACGACCCACTTGGGGCTCCCAGCCGAGGATGGCCTTCGCCTTGCTGATGTCCGGCTGGCGCTGGGTGGGATCGTCCTTGGGAAGGTCCTTGAAAATGATTTTTTGGGTCGTTCCAGTCAATTTGATGATCTCTTCCGCGAACTGCAGAATGGTGATTTCATCGGGATTTCCAATGTTGACAGGCTCCGCATAGTCGCTCAAAAGGAGGCGGTAGATGCCTTCCACCAAATCGTCCACGTAGCAGAAGCTGCGCGTTTGGCTGCCGTCGCCAAAGACCGTTAGATCTTCGCCTCGCAGGGCCTGGCCAATAAAGGCAGGCAATACGCGACCGTCGTTGAGGCGCATACGCGGGCCGTAGGTGTTGAAGATGCGAACAATGCGCGTCTCCAAGCCGTGGTAACGGTGGTAGGCCATCGTCATGGCTTCTTGGAAGCGCTTGGCTTCGTCGTAGACGCCGCGCGGTCCCACAGGGTTGACGTGACCCCAGTATTCTTCCGTCTGAGGATGAACTTCCGGGTCCCCGTAGACCTCCGAGGTGGAGGCGATGAGCATTCGGGCCCCTTTGGCCATCGCCAAACCCAAACAGTTGTGCGTGCCCAAAGAGCCCACTTTTAACGTTTGGATGGGAATCTTCAAGTAGTCAATTGGGGAAGCAGGAGAGGCAAAATGAAGGAGGTAGTCCAGCGGGCCGTTCAAATGAATGTGGCTGCTAACGTCGTGGTGGATGAAGGTGAATTCCGGCAAGGCCTGGAGGTGCTCCAAATTCCGCATGTCCCCCGTGATGAGGTTGTCCATGCCGACCACTTCGTAGCCTTCCCGAATAAAACGATCGCAGAGATGGGACCCAAGAAAGCCGGCGGCGCCGGTAATGAGGATGCGTGGCATTATTTCAAACCAATTCCGGTGTACGTCAATCCAGCTGCACGTACTTCAGCTCCACTGTAGATGTTCCGGCCGTCAAAGACCACTGGGGTATTCAAAGCCTGCTTGACCCGATCCCAGTTGGGTACGCGGAATTCGCGCCATTCGGTAATCAGCAGCAAGGCGTCGGCCCCTGTGAGGGCTTCGTAGGCATTGGAGGCATACTGAATGCGGTCGCCCAATTGGTGCTTGGCCTCCTCCGCAGCGACGGGGTCATAGGCCGTAACGGTCGCACCTGCTGCCAGCAATTCGTTGGCAATTACCACCGAAGGGGCCTCCCGCATGTCGTCCGTTTCGGGCTTAAAGCTCAGGCCCCAAAAGGCAAAGTGCTTTCCGCTGAGGTCCTGCCCGAAGTGGGCTTTAATCTTGCGAACGAGGACCATCTTTTGGTCGTCGTTGACGTCTTCAACGGCCTGGAGGATGCGGAGCTCGTAGCCCTGTTCGCGGCCGGTTCGGACCAAAGCCTTCACATCCTTGGGGAAGCAGGAGCCGCCGTAGCCTATGCCGGGGTAGATGAATTTGGTGCCGATGCGGGGGTCGCTGCCGATGCCTTTTCGGACCTGATTGACATCCGCGCCCATGATTTCGCAAAGGTTGGCAATGTCATTCATGAAGGAAATCTTGGTCGCCAGCATGGCGTTTGCCGCATACTTGGTCATCTCCGCGGAGGGGATGTCCATGAAGAGCACTGGGTGGCCGTTCAGCGTGAAGGGCTTGTAGAGGCGGGTCAGCACGTCCTGAGCGCGCTGCGATTCCACCCCACAGACGATGCGATCGGGCTTCATGAAATCGTCGATGGCAGCCCCTTCTTTCAGGAATTCCGGGTTGGAAGCGACGTCAAAGCTGAGCTGGCTGCCGCGGGCTTCCAGCGCCGTTTTGAGCGAGTTGCGCACTTTTTCCGCTGTACCCACGGGAACCGTGGACTTGGTGATGACCACCAGGTAGTCGCTCATATGCTCGCCAATCTCGCGGGCAACAGCGAGGACATATTGGAGGTCTGCACTTCCGTCTTCCCCCGGGGGCGTTCCTACCGCAATAAAGGCGGCCTCTGACCCTTGGATGGCATCTTTCAGGCTGGTGCTAAAGGTCAAGCGGCCTGCTTTGACATTGCGATGGACAATTTCATCAAGTCCGGGTTCATAGATGGGCAGAATGCCTTTGTGCAGGTTTTCAATTTTCTGCACGTTGACGTCGACGCAGGTCACGTTCATGCCAACGTCCGAAAGACAAGCGCCTGTCACGAGGCCTACGTAGCCAGTTCCTACAACGGTAATGTTCATGATTGGAAAAAGGATTGAATGGTTTGGAGAATGTAGTCTTGAATAGCAGGCGTCAACTCCGTGTGCATGGGCAAACTGAGCACGTCCTGGCACAGCTGCTCCGCAACGGGGAATGCGCCCTGCGGATAGCGCTCACTGGCAAAAGCCGGTTGCTCGTGCAATGGCCAAGGATAGTAGATCATGGAGGGAATGCCCGCCGCTTCGAGATGCGCCTTGAGGGCATCGCGTTGGCCGTTCTTCACCTGCAAGGTGTACTGGTGGAAGACATGCGTAGAGGCGGGATTGCGTGCGGGAATCACCAGCCCTTCTAGCTGGCCCAAGCCTGCATCGTAGTAGGCTGCGGCTTCCTGGCGTGCCTGAATGTAGGCGTCCAAATGCGGCAGCTTCACCCGGAGGATGGCCGCCTGCAGGGTATCTAAGCGGCTGTTGCAGCCAATGACGTCGTGGCGGTACTTCACTTTTTGGCCGTGGTTGGCCATCATGCGTATGCGCTCGGACAGAGCAGCGTCCTGGGTATAAACCGCTCCCCCATCGCCCATGCACCCGAGGTTTTTGGACGGGAAGAAGCTGGTGCACCCTATGGTGCCTAGGGTGCCCACCTGCGCCTGCCGTCCGTCGCTAAAGGTGTAGACCGCCCCGATGGCTTGAGCGCAGTCTTCTACGACCGCGAGGTC
>JALQUY010000070.1:6126-8862 GCA_023260615.1 Schleiferiaceae bacterium | reverse complement strand
GGCTACCATGCGGGTATCTATGCCCGTTTAGGTGCGGGCTTGGTCTACCTAGAGCCACAGCTTTGGTACACCGAACTCAATCAAGACATCACCTACGCGGATGGGACAGGCGCTACGACCACAGTGCCCTGGACCTTGCGTCGCTTGGATGTGCCCCTGGAAGTAGGCGTGAAGATGGGTCCCCTTTTGATTTTGGCGGCGCCCGTATGGTCCCTGCCGATCGCACAGGTTTCTAACGTTCAAACGATTACCGTGGACTCGGGCACGTGGGGCGGTCAAGTGGGTGTGGGCGTGAAGTTTGGACCTGTTCAGCTTACGGCGCGCTACGAGGGCAGTCTGGCTCCCTTTGCGGATCAAATCCAAATCGGTGGCGCCAGCTACGCCACAGATGGACGCATCTCACAGCTCATCACGTCCCTGCACCTAAAGCTTTAAGGGTTACAAAAAATTTAAAGTCGACGGTATGCATCCGTCTGGAGGGCTTTCTATGGCTTTGGACAGCCCAACACACGTAGGCTTAGATTCGCTGCAAGCGCCCCGCCCAGAAAGCATCCGCTAGGAGCGAATTCAGATAAGGACCGCCGTCTTCCACGGGGGTGCATTTCTTCTTTAGGAGCGCAAAATCCTTGAGTTCGGAGCTCAGCTCCGATGTCGTGTATCCAATGAATCGGCCGCCGTCGATCAAGAACACGGTTTTGATGCCTGGTTTCCGGCCCTTGTCGGTTAGGACCATGCGCGCGCTGGGCCAAATGGACTCCCGCATGCGCTCTAGGTCTAGAGTCCCCGTCAAGGAGCCGCCGAGCGCTTGAGCGTCTTTGCCTTCAAAGTCGAGGGCGCGCATCGCCTTGGCGACGCCGTCAATGTGTTTGGGCAGGGCGATGGTTTCGGGGGTTTGGCCGCCGCGTACAGCGAGGCGCGCCAACAGGGCATAGCCCGCGGCGAGGTCCTTTACTTGGAGAATGGGGGGCTCGCGGCGTATACCCCGCAGGTCCCATAGAATTCCACCATCCGCGCTTTCCACGGGAAAGACTCCCATGCGCAGACTGTACTTGTCTTTAGGCGTGTTGTAGGCGGGCCGCAGTTTCTTGAGCGCGAGGTGCTCCAAGATTTCGGCGAGCACCAGGCTGCCCGTTTCTTCGACGCGCAAGGATTTGACCTCGTTTTGCAAGGCGAGGGCCTTTTCGTTGGTGGAGAGGAAGTGCCGGTCAATTCGGACCCGGAGCTGATCGCTCTTGCCTATGTAGATGACGGTTCCGTCCTCGTTGAAGAGGTAGTAGATGCCCGTAGTTTTTACCAGGGGCTCAATTTGCTTGGAAAAAGGGTGCTTGCCAGTGGCCGACGGTTGCTTGAGGTACACCCCTTCGATGTATTTCTCGCGGTCTTTCTCCAAAAGAATTTCCAAAAGTTTTACCGTTGCGCGCGCGTCGCCATCTGCTCGGTGGCGCTTGGCGTTGGTGATGCCCAGCTCCTCGCAGAGGGTTGCCAGGCCGTAGGCGGGAAGGTCGGGAATGAACTTTTGGGCCAATGGGATAGTGTCCAAAACCGTGCGCTGGTAGTCGTAGCCCAATCGCGCAAATTCCTCGCGCAGCACGCGGTAGTCAAACGGGGCATTGTGGGCGACAAATATGGCGCCTTCAGTCATTTGTACGATGCGTTTGGCCACCTCATGAAAGCGCGGTGCGCCTTGAACATCTCGCTGCTTGATGCCCGTCAATTTCTGCACAAAGGGGGGGATGGCGCAGTCCGGATTGATCAGCGAGATGAACTGATCTACAATGTCTTTGCCGTCGTAGAGGAAGATGGCCACCTCAATGATGCGTTCTTCGCTGGGCTTGCCTCCGGTGGCTTCTAAATCGATGACGGCGTACATGGGCTCAATAGTTTCGGGCGCCAAAAATGGCCGAACCCACGCGTACGTGCGTGGAACCGGCGTCGATGGCCAACGGGTAATCCCCGCTCATGCCCATGCTGAGGACATGCCAGTGCGGGTTGAGGGCTGCGCCCTCGTCGTATAGGGCTTTGAGTCCGGCGAATTCGCGCTGGATTTGAGCGCGGTCGTCGGTAAAGGTGGCCATGCCCATAAGTCCGCAGATGCGCACATGGGGGTAGGCGGCTAGGGCGGCTGGCGCGAAAAGGGCACGCGCTTCCTGAGCGTCAAAGCCAAACTTGCTGTCTTCTTCGGCAATATGCACTTGAAGAAGGGCGTCAACGGTACGACCCACTTTGGCGGCTTCGTCGTTGAGCACCTTCAAGACTTTCTCGCGGTCGACGCCATGGACTAAGTGCACAAAGCCAATGAAGTCTTTGATTTTGTTGGTTTGGATGTGCCCAATCATGTGCCATCGAATGTCAGATGGCAGGCGTTCAGCCTTTCCCTTTAGGTCTTGGACGCGGTTTTCGCCAAAGTCGCGCTGCCCGGCTTCGTAGGCTTCCAACACCGCTTGGTCGGGTTGCGTCTTACTGACGGCTACCAGGGTGACGCCGGGCTGAAGTCCGGCTTGAATGCGGGCCAAATTCGCTTTTACTTCCATGCAAACAAGGTGATGCCGGAGCGAAGTTTGGGTTCAATGTAGGTGCTCTTGGGCGGCAGGTTTAGGCCGCGGTCGGCCCCCTCCTTCACGTCGGCCCAGTGCGGGGCGGGAAGGACAAAAACCACTTCCGAGGTCTTTCGCTGGCCTTCCAAGTCTTCCAAGCCTAGCGTGCCAGGTTCGTAGCGCACGCGCTCGTCCGAACGTT
>JALQUY010000070.1:1328-6030 GCA_023260615.1 Schleiferiaceae bacterium | reverse complement strand
CTTCCGAGGTCTTTCGCTGGCCTTCCAAGTCTTCCAAGCCTAGCGTGCCAGGTTCGTAGCGCACGCGCTCGTCCGAACGCTCGTCTTCCACCTGCCACAAGGGCTTCAAAATGTGTTCGTACACCCAGCCGCTCTCCGGAAAGCCTAGCCCGGGCGCGGGGACATGCCACCACCCGGTGGTGTCCAACGCGTAGAGGCCTTGCGCAGGCAGGGAGGTGGGGCGCTCCGCCAGTGGGACCGCGTGGAGAGCTTCCGTCCAGTTCACGCCGCCCTTGTTTTTGACAAAGCGGTGGAAGGGGGCGATGCGAAGCTGCGTTTCGCAGAGCACAAAGGCCATGACGCCATTGGTTTCTTCGACGCGTTCGGAGGAGGCAAGGCGGTGGTGCCCATCGGCGACATAGAAGGCGGGGAGTTCGGCGGCGAAGCTCTGGAGCTTGACGGACTCTGCCGCATTCAACATCCAGAGCTTGTGAATGGCGCCATCGGCGGTGGCAAATTCGGTTTCAGGGCGCTTGGCTGTGACCGAATTCAGTAAATCATCCCACCCGACATGGGTGGTTCGGGCCAGCAAAACAGGCTCCGCGTGAAATCCCACGGTTTTCAGGTAGCGCGCAAAGAGTTTTTCCCGCTTGGCGATGGTGTTTTCGTGCTTAACGATTCGGCCCGCCCGGTAGTCCTCCAAGGAGATTAAGCCCAGAATGCCGGTGTAGATACGACCGTCCCAATCCTGCTGGTAGACATAGAGGTGCGGGGCCTCGTCTTGCGTCAAATGACCCTCCGCCAAAAAAGCCTCGTAGCCTTCGCGAACGGGGACAAAGCGCGAATCCTTGCTCGCTCCACGGCGGTTGAGCACGTGCAGGAGCGAGAAGGGGTTGGTGGCCAACTTTTGGGCTAACTCCTCTTCCGAGTAGGTGAGGTAGGAGCGGGTGCTAACTAAAGCGGCAAGTGCCCGGGGTGGACGGATAGCGGCAAAGGGTTGTAGAACCGGCATCCGTGTTACGCCAAGGCGATGATTTGGTCCGCGAGTTCGACACCAATGCGGTCTTGGGCTTCCTCGGTGGCCGCGCCAATGTGCGGGCTTAAGGAGAGCTTTTCATGCATCAAGACTTGCATAGCGGGCGTAGGCTCGTTGACAAATACGTCCAGAGCGGCTGCGGCGAGGTGACCGTCGTTTAGGCTGTCGAGGAGGGCCACTTCGTTGACGACACCGCCACGAGCAGCATTCACCAAGAAAGCGCCTTTTTTCATTTGGGCCAATTCAGCGGCACCCAAGACTTCAGCCTTGCCTCCGATGTGGATGGAGACCATGTCGGAATCCTTCAGCAGGGTGGGGAGGTCCACGAGGGTGGCGGAGGTCTTCACAGACTGGCCGTCCGCGAAGGTCACTTCAAAGCTGGCGTCCGTGACATGGGGGTCGTGCGCGTAAATCTTCATGCCTAGACCGTAGCCCATTTTGGCCACAGCGCGACCAATGCGGCCAAAGCCGATAATGCCTAGGGTTTTGCCACGAAGCTCGCTGCCCTTACCGTAGGCCTTCTTGAGGTCATTAAAGCGCGTCTCACCCTCCAAAGGCATCATGCGGTTGGCGTCGTAAAGGAAGCGAAGCATACCGCTCAAATGCGCAAAAACGAGTTCAGCTACAGATTCCGAGCTTGCTGCAGGGGTGTTGAATACGTGTCGGCCTTGCGAACGGGCGTAGTCGACGTCAATGTTGTCCATACCTACTCCACCGCGACCGATGAGACGCAGGCCGGGGCAGGCGTCAATCAACTCTTTGCGGGCGGTGGTGGCGGAGCGAACGAGGAGGGCTTCCACGTTCTTCTCGTTGATAAAGCTGGCGAGTTGTTCCTGAGCCACTTTGGTGGTGAGAACGGTGTGTCCGTTGGCTTCGAGTACGTCAATGCCCGCTTGGGCCATGCCGTCGTTGGCGAGAATGATCATGGTTCTGTGATTAAATCGTTTTTTCCAAGTGCTGCATCACGTCCACGAGGACCTGAACGCTTTCTAACGGGAGGGCGTTGTACATGGAGGCGCGGTAGCCGCCAACAGAGCGGTGGCCGTTGATGCCGACAATACCCGCCTCTTTCCAAAGTGTGTTGAACTGCTCGCTGTGTGCTTCATCGTGCAGCAAGAAGCAGGCATTCATGTCTGAACGGTCTTCCTTCGCTGCCGTTCCGTAAAAGAGGGCGTTGCGGTCGATCTCGGCGTAGAGCAGCGCGGCCTTTTCAGCATTGTGTTTTTCCATCGCTGCCAGTCCTCCTTGGGCCTTCATCCAGCGGAGTGTCAGCAAAGAGGTGTACACGCTGAATACGGGGGGCGTATTGAACATAGATTCCCCGTCGATGTGCGTTTGGTAATCCAGCATGCTGGGGATCGTTCGGCCCGTTTTGCCCAAAACATCCTTCTTCACAGCGACCAAGGTGGCGCCTGCAGGGCCCAAATTCTTCTGAGCGCCCGCGTAGATGAGGTCAAACTGGGTAAAATCTAATTGGCGGCTGAAGATGTCGGAGGACATGTCGCAGACCAGAGGCACATGAGTAGAAGGAAAGTCCTTCATCTGGGTGCCAAAAATGGTGTTGTTGCTGGTGCAGTGGAAGTAATCCAAATCATCGCCCACCGTGTAGCCCTTGGGGATGTAGTTGAAGTTTTTATCCGCAGACGATCCCAAGACCTCAACCTGACCAAAGAGCTTGGCTTCTTCCGCCGCCTTCTTGGCCCACGTGCCTGTCACCGTGTAGCCCGCTTTGCCGCCTTGTTTGAGGAGGTTGTAGGGCACCATAGCAAACTGCAAGCTGGCACCTCCTTGTAGGAAGAGTACTTCGTAGGATTCATCGAGTCCCATGAGCTCTTTGCTCAAGGCGATGGCTTCGTCCATGACGGCCACAAACTTTTTGTCGCGGTGGCTTATTTCAATCAGGGAAAGATCCATGCCGGCGAAGTTTTCGACAGCAGCGGCGGCGCCTTGAAGTACTTCAGGTGCGAGGATGCAAGGGCCAGCAGAAAAGTTGTGTTTTTTCATGGGAGAAGATGTCCAAATAGATGACTCAAATTCGTCCCCCAAAGGTACCACCTATCCGGGAGCGTACCGAATCAATTCCGTTTGATTTTCACGGGTTTTCAACAGGTGCGAGGAGCCATTTGCCTCGCTCAAAATACAAGCGATCCACCGCCAGGGTGGGGCCGTAGGTTTTGAAATCTCCGGGCCGGCCATGGCGCAGAGGGGCGACCTCGTCTACGAAGATTTCTCCACCGTTTTTGCCGAACCGAATGGAGGCAGAGACCTCGGGTGCGTAGCGTAAAATCAAGCGTTTGGGCGGGCTCGTAAAATGTTCCCCGGCGAAGTCCTTGACCGTAAAAATGCGCGCTCCGAAATACAGGGGCAAGCGAGGCCTATTGGTGCCGCTCGGGCCTACTGCTGTTGGACGGCCAAGCACCCAAGGTTCAATCCACTTTTGCTGCGCTTCACGGGCATGGGGGCGGAACATCAGGGCCACGTAGCGGCTCGTGCGGCGGTAGGTGCTTTCGCCCAAGGCATAAATCAAGCCCCCCGGCCACGCCCCGTCATCGCCCGACACCTGCGCATCGAGGCTCCCTGCATCCGTCAAGCGCGTCAAGGTGGTCGCCTTCCCAACCCGAGCATGGACCATCCCAAAATAGCGGTAGCTGCCGCCCGATTGCGGCACCGCAAAGCTGTAGGCGACCAGTTTTTGATCGGTAGAGACGACGCGAAGCACCCCCGGCGGCGGCGTAGGCAAGGCTTTGAGAGGATCGCCCTCTTGCGTCAAGGCAAAGGCCAAGAGCGAATCCATGCGCAGGCCTGCGGCCAGGCGCAATTCGGCGGAGCTGTCTTCGCGGAAGGTGCAGGCATGAGCAGCTGCCCACCAGGTGCTGTCGGGTTCGCTAGATGCGTCTAAAGAAGTGAAAAAAAAGCCCCGCGCAGCTGCAGGTAAGCAAGCTGAGAGTAAGAGTGCAACCGCGAGGGCTTTAGGCATAGCGTTATTCGGCGTGCAAGAAGGCCTTCTTCTGAAGGAGCGACTCCTCGGATTCCACGTGGTCCTCATCGGGCACACAGCAGTCTACGGGGCAGACTTCTGCGCACTGAGGCTCGTCGTGGAAGCCTTTGCATTCCGTGCATTTATCGGTGACGATGTAGTAAAAGTCAAAGCTCACAGGCTCTTGGGCTTTGCCTGCTTCGGTCTCCATGCCGGAGGTAGAAACGAGGGAGCCTTCGAGGGCCGTTCCGTCGCCAAAACGCCATTCCATTCCGCCTTCGTAGATGGCGTTGTTGGGGCATTCGGGCTCGCAAGCCCCGCAATTGATGCATTCGTCGGTAATCCTGATAGCCATGAGTGCGTTTGTACTTTTGCACAAAGATACAGCCCCCCTCATGGATAGCCGTTTACATACGCTTGAAAATCTCGGCGCCGAACTGCGTGCGCTCACCCTCCAAGATGACCTCTTGGCCCGAACGTCTGCCAAAAATGCCTGGTTTACGCCGGAATTTTCCCGCACAGCCCTTTTGGCCTGGGCGGAAGCTTTGCGCCGGGACGCCCTGACGACCTGGGCCTCCACCTATGGAAGCAGCCCGTCCTCATCCCCAAAGACGGTGGGCGTACTATGCGCAGGCAACCTGCCCTTGGTAGGACTGCACGATCTTCTCATGGGCTACCTCGCCGGATGGAAGGTGGTCTACAAAGCGTCG
>JALQUY010000070.1:0-1229 GCA_023260615.1 Schleiferiaceae bacterium | reverse complement strand
GGCAACCTGCCCTTGGTAGGACTGCACGATCTTCTCATGGGCTACCTCGCCGGATGGAAGGTGGTCTACAAAGCGTCCAGCGACGATTCGGTCCTCTTGCCGGCGGTCGTGGAAGCGCTCCTGAAACTGGATCCCCAAGCATCCATCGTGCCGGTGGAGCGCTTGACGAACATCGATGCGCTGCTCGCTACCGGCAGCACCAATACCCTGCGCTATTTCGCACACTATTTCGCACAGGTTCCCCATGTTTTGCGCGGCTCTCGAACCTCTGTGGCCGTCTTAAACGGCGCAGAAACAGAGGCCGACCTCGAAGCTTTGGCGGCCGACATTTTCCAGTACTTCGGTCGCGGTTGCCGGAGCATCACGCACCTCTTTCTGCCCGAAAACTTTGATGTGCAGCGCCTATTTGCGTCCTGGATGCCTTGGGGGCATTTGGCCCAGCACGCCAAGTACGGCAGCAACTACGATTACCACCGCGCGCTTTTCATGCTCAATAAGGAGCCCTTTTTGGAAAACAATTTTGTGCTGCTTCGCGAGCATCCCGCTTTGAAGCCGCCGGTGGGGGTCATCCATTACACGCGCTATGCGGAGCTTTCCGAGGTGGAGGCGCGTTTGGCGCAGGAGGCGGATCAGATTCAGGTTCAGCTTGGAACAGACCGAACGCTTTCCTTCGGCCACGGCCAAACCCCCGAACTCTGGGACTTCGCCGACGGCATCGACACCTACACCTTCCTGACAGAAAACGCCTAGGGACCCCCCTTAAACCTTTAAACTCTTTTACCCTTAAACTCTGTGGTGGACCTTCGCCGCGCGCCGGGACTTTCGTTGTTTTTCCAAGCTCCCTAGCCCTCTAGCCCTCTAGCCCTCTAGCCCTCTAGCCCTCTAGCCCTCTAGCCCTAGAGCCGCTCCAAAGCCCCCGCATCCGGCGAGCTGGGACGCGTCGCGCCAAGCGCATCTAGAGGCACCCGGCTGAGCGGTCCTGACACCCCAATGCCTTGGGCGGTGGAGGCGGAGTCCAAGGCGTAGTTGCGGGAGGAGGGAAGGACAAACTGCGGATCCGTATTGAAGACACAGCCCGAAAACTGCAGCGGATCGTTCACATCGTACGTCGCCGGCACCGGGTTTATTTTCAACTTCAGCAAGCAGCCTTCCAAGAAGTAATTTGCAGCGGCCGAAGCGCCGATGCCAAAGCCCAGCTCCGACTCGGAGCCCCCGGCGATGATGCAGTT